>JACMKH010000093.1 GCA_014380205.1 Sphingomonadaceae bacterium | reverse complement strand
GGGCTGGACGAGCGCGTCGCTCGCCGCGGCCTGATTGCCGCCGAGCGGCGCGGTGTTGGTGCCGCCGCCCTCGCGGTCGCACGCGCCGAGCGCGAGCGCGACAGCCAGGGCGACGAGGGGATGCGATCGGCGCATTGGGCTCCTAGCTGAACGCCCCCGCCAAATTCTCGCCCTTGGGATCGGGGCCGTACTGGTTGGGCCCGCGCGTTCCCTCGAGGCACATGAACACGAAGATGATGATCCCGCCGACCAGGGGGATCAGCACGAGCAGGTACATCCAGCCCGATTTGTCCTGATCGTGGAGACGGCGCACGGTGACCGCGAGCTGCGGGATGATCAGCACGAGCGACCAGGCCAGGATCAGCAGATAGCAGGGGATGAGCGCGATCATCATGTCCTCCTCGCCCCACCCCGCCGAATAGGTCACCAGCGCGACGATCCCCATGATCACGCCGAGCGCGAGCCCGCACAGCAGGTTGAACAGGTAGAACATCCAGAACTCGCGGCGGCGCGAGCGCCCCGCAAAATCGGCGTAGCGCCTGAGCGGCATCAGCATCCATTCCATGATCGTGCTCCCCTCTTGCCAATCGGCGGCGAACCTGCCGCGAGGCGAGCGCGAAAGCAACCGTCAGCGAGAACGGCGCGGCGCGTGGAACCAGGCGAGGCAGCCGAGGCAGACAATGAGGAGCACGCTATACTCCATCCCGTTGCGCCCGAGCCCGACGACGAACCAGCCCTCGGGCATGTGCACGAGCACGAGCCCTGTCGCGTAGATCGCGCAAAAGCCGAGCGCGAGCCACGTCACCCAGCGCCCGAGCGCGAGCAGCACCGTGCCGATAATCTCATAGCCGGTGATCGCGGCCGCGATCGCGAAGCCGAATGGAAAGCCGATGCTGTCGAGCCAGGCGCCGAAGGGGACGACCCCGCCCGCAAGCAGCCGCGCCCAGCCATGCGCCGCGAGCAGCCCCGCGATCGCGAGCCGCAGCACGAGCATCGCCCGCACGCCGCGATCGGCCCAGAAATCGGTCATGGCGCCCTCCCTCGATTGGGCTCACGCTTCGGGCTCGCTCCGCCACGCGTCAACCCGCTCTCGACCAACGGGCGGCGCGAAACGACGCGCGGCGCGGGGTGGCTTCGATCGCGACCCGCGCGATCATGCGGACCTGCGCGCCGGCGGCAACGCAATCGGCGGCCCCGTTCGCCGGAGGGGGCCGCTCGCGCTCCGTGTTCGCGCTCGACGAGGGATTGGTGCTGACGAAGCGAGCGGGATATCGGCTCCAGCACGTTGCGCGCGATGGCGCGGGAGCTACAAAGGAGGCGCATATGGCGGAAGGGACGAAGCTCGAAGGACAATGCTTGTGCGGCGGGGTGCGCGTGCTGATGACGGCGCCCGATCGGCATGTCGAGGCGTGCCATTGCTCGATGTGCCGGCGCTGGGGCGGGGGCGCGTTCCTCTCGCTCAAGCTCGTCACCGATCCCGCGATCGAAGGGGAGGAGCATATCGTGCGTTATCCCTCGTCCGCCTGGGCCGAGCGGGCCTTCTGCGCTCGCTGCGGCACGCACCTCTTCTATTTCTACAAGCCCAAGGCGGGCTATTCCTTCGCCGCAGGGCTGTTCGACGGCGCCGAGGGCTTTGAGTTGGCCGAGGAAATTTTCATCGACGAGAAGCCGGGATATTACGATTTCGCGGGCGAACGCGAGCGGCTGACCGCAGCCGAGGTGAGGGCCAAATATAGCCCGGGGCGGCGGGGAATAACGCGCACCCTCCCCTCCTAACGCTTCGGCAACGCTCCCACGCCAGGCGCGGGATGTCGTCGAGCGGATCGGGCGCGGGCGGATCGGGGAAGGGCTGCCAGGGACGGGGCACGAACGGTTCCTCCCCACCGGCGGCGGATCCATGGGTGAGCGGACCTAGAGCTGGGGGCCGACTTGCCGGACGCCGCGTCTCCGCGATATGGCTCGGCCAGGGGGCGCGGGCATGACCGGGTTCGAATTCGTCTTCTCGCTGTTCGCGCTGCTGCTCGGGCTCAGCGTCGCCGAGGTGCTCGGTGGGTTCGCGCGCGCGGTGCAGAAGCGGCGCAAGATCCGGATCGGCTGGCTCGCGCCGCTGCTCGGGCTGGTCGTCGTGCTCGATGTCTCCTCCTACTGGCTGGTGGCGTGGGCGATCCGCGACGTGATCCCGATCGACTATTTCCCGATGATGTGCGGCATCGTGATCTGCGGGCTCTATTATCTCGTCGCGTCGCTCGTCTTCCCGCACGATCTCGACGAATGGCCCGAGCTCGACGCCTATTATTTCGAGCACAAATGGCAGGTGGTCTATGGCGTGCTCGGCTGCAACGCGCTCGCGCTCGGCGCGGTGATGACGCTCGGCCTCAACCCGCTCGCGAGCCTCCACAGCCAGATCGCGGTCGCGCTGTTCCTCGCCTCGGCGATCGCGCTGGTCCGCGTCGCCGACAAGCGATGGAATATCGCGCTGCTTGTCTTCATGGCGCTGCAATATCCGGTGAGCTCGGCGCTGCGGATGGTGGGGGCGTGAGGAGAGGACGAGTGGGGCTCCGCAAGGCGCGTGGCGCGATTGACACGACGCTGTTTCGTAGCTACTTAAATGCCGATGGAGGTCGAGTTCGATCGCCGGAAGCGCGAGAAGACGCTGCGCGAGCGCGGGCTGGACTTCGCCGAGGCGGGGAAGATCTTCGAAGGGCCGCGCCTCACTCTGGAGGACGCGAGGTTCGACTATCCGGAGCCGCGCTTTCAAACCTTCGGGATGCTCGGTGAGCGGATGGTGATCGCGGTGTGGACGCCGAGCGGAAGCGGCGTCCGGGTGATCTCGATGAGGAAATGCAATGAACGCGAACGCAGGCGATACGGCGCGCGAATGGGTTGACCCCGACGATGCGCCCGAATGGACCGAGGAGATGTTCGACGCGGCCGAGATCGCGGTCGGCGGCAAGGTCGTCCGCGAGGCGAGCGGCCATCTCGCCAGCGACGGTGTGAGGCGCGGCCGGCCGCCCCGGCGCGCGCTCGCCAAGCAGCAGGTCACGTTGCGCCTCGATCCCGATGTGATCGCGACATTCCGCAAGGGCGGGGCGGGATGGCAGACGAGGATCAACGAGGCGCTGCGCAAGGCGGCGGGGATTTAGGTCTGATGGCGCGGCAGGGGCACGTGGCATGACGGTGCGCGGAAGCTGCCATTGCGGCGCGGTGACGATCGCGGTGCCGCGCGCGCCCGAATGGGTGGGCCAATGCAACTGCTCGCTGTGCCTCAAGCTGGGCTGGCTGGTCGCCTATTACCCCGACGCCGAGGTGCGCGTGGAGGGGGAGACCGTCGCCTATGTCTGGGGCGATCGGATGATCGGCATCCACCACTGCCCGACCTGCGGCTGCGGGACGCACTGGAAGACGCTGGGCGAGGACTTCGGGAAGATGGGGGTCAACGCGCGGCTGCTCGAGGGGTTCGACGCGGGGGCGGTGGAGGTGCGCAAGCTGGATAACGCTGGCTGAATGACCCCAAACAGGCATTGTCGCCTCGAATCGCGCCTGAATCGCACGGAAATCTTCACCAACTCGCGCTAAGCCGCCACCCACGCTATGCGCGGGGAGGTGGCGATGGAGGCTTCGAGGCGGATCGGAGGCGCGGGCCCGGAGTTCTTTCCCGGCGAGCGCGCGGTGCGCGCGCATCCGCTGATCGATCTCGTCGCCAATGCCTGGCTGCTCGGGATCGTGCCGTGGATCGTCTATTGCTCGGTCGAGGGGTTCGCCAACGGCTGGTGGACCCTGCTCTCCTATTATGTCCGGCCGCTCGCCTGGCCGCCGTGCGCGGCGTTCGCGCTGCCGCTGGCGCTGTGGGCGCAGTTCGTCGGCCTCGGCACGCGCCGGC
>JACMKH010000092.1 GCA_014380205.1 Sphingomonadaceae bacterium | reverse complement strand
TCGCCGCGCTCGCGCCGCGTCCGATCTACGGCCGCGCACCCGACGCCAGGCCGATGGCCGCGCCGTGAACGACGCGCTCGACATCGAGCTGATCGAGGGCGCGCGCGGCGATCTCGACGAGGTCATGACCAGCATGGCCGAAGCATTCGACCCGGCGTTCGGAGAAGCCTGGACGCGCGCGCAATGCGAGGGGATGTTCGCGCACCCCGGTGTCTGGCTCATCCTCGCGCGCGAGGAGGCGCGGCCCGCCGGCTTCGCGCTCGCGCGGATGATCGCCGACGAAGCCGAACTGCTGCTCATCGCGGTGCGTCCCGCGCTGCGCCGGAGGGGAATCGGACGCAGGTTGCTCGACAATATGGTCGCGATCGCGCGCGAACGCGGCGCCGCGCGTCTTTATCTTGAGATGCGCGGCGACAACGACGCCGAAGCGCTCTATCTGGCCGCCGGCTTCGCCTGCGTCGGCCGCCGCCGCGACTATTATCGCGGGGGGCGAGGCGAGCGATTCGATGCGCTTACCCTCGCCCTCAACCTGGGTTCATGACCGGGGAATAATTTTAGCGCCGATATGGTTGCATTTCCGTATCGATGATATATCGGGCGTCCATTGTCACTAGGCGATGCCCGTTTCGCCACAACCTAAGGCTATTCCCCATGGACGAACAAGTCGACATGACCGAGACGCTCGTGACCCTTACCGCCGACATCGTCTCGGCGCACGTCAGCAACAACAGCGTCGCGGTCTCCGATCTCGCGATGCTGATCCAGAATGTGCACGGTGCGCTTTCGGGCCTGAGCGGCAAGTCCGGCGAGCCCGAGGCGCGGCGGGCGGTTCCCGCGGTCTCCGTCCGCGCATCGATCAAGGACGATCATATCGTCTGCCTGTTCGACGGCCAGAAGATGAAGATGCTCAAGCGCCATCTGATGACTGAGCACGGCATGACGCCGGCCGAATATCGGGCAGAGTTCGGCCTCCCGGGCAATTACCCGATGGTCTCGCCCAACTACTCGAAGCAGCGGGCGGATCTGGCCAAGAAGATCGGCCTGGGCCGCCAGCCGCGCAAGACGACGCGCAAGCGCGCGCCGGCCAAGGCGTCGGCCAAGAGCTGAACCCATCGGCGCGGCGGACCCGTTTCCGCCGCGCCGCCCTTTTCAGCGGCGGGCTGATCGACTAGATCGGCCCGATGACCCGCAAGATCGACGTCGAGGCGCTGTGCCACGAAAAGGGCCTGCGCATCACCGAGCAGCGCCGCGTGATCGCCAGGGTTCTCTCCGAGGCCGAGGACCATCCCGATGTCGAGGCGCTCCATGCGCGCGCCGCCGAGATCGACCCCGGCATCTCGATCGCCACGGTCTATCGCACCGTTCGCCTGTTCGAGGAGGCGGGCATCCTCGAGCGCCATGATTTCGGCGACGGGCGCGCGCGCTACGAGGCGGCGGCCGAGGAGCATCACGACCACCTGATCGACGTCGAGACGGGCAGGGTTATCGAGTTCGTCGACGCCGAGCTCGAGGCGCTCCAGCGGACGATCGCCGAGCGGCTCGGCTTCCGCCTCGTCGATCATCGCATGGAGCTCTACGGCGTCTCGCTGTCGCGCCAGAAATAGCATCGCCGCAGGGGGGACATGCCGAGGCTGATCTTTCGCGTGGCCTGGCTTACCGGGCTGATCGCGCTCTGTGTTCCGTTTCATCTGCTGCGCGGCCTGCTCGGCATCCGCTCACCGTGGCCGCGCCGCTTCCTCGGCTGGTGCGCGAGCGCGGTCGGGCTCAAGGCGACGGTCCTCGGCAAGCCGCGCGAGGGCGCGACGCTCTATGTCGCCAACCACCAGAGCTGGACCGACATCCTCGTCATCGGCGGCGCGACCGGGGCGTCGTTCGTCTCGAAGGAGGAGGTCCGCAAATGGCCCGTCGCAGGCTGGCTCGCGACGATGGTCGGCACGATCTACATCAACCGCGACGATCGCCGCGAGGCCGGCGCGCAGGCCGCGCGCATCCGGGAGGAACTCGCGCGCGGCAAGTCGGTCGTGTTCTTCCCCGAAGGCCAGATCAGCCACGACGAGCATCTGCTGCCGTTTCGCCCCGCGCTGTTCGGCGCGGTCGTCCCGCCTGTCGATGGCGTCGCGGTCCAGCCGATCGCGCTCGATTACGGAGAGCACAAGGACAAGCTGTTGTGGCGGCGCGGTACGCATGCCGGGCTCCATGCGGTGGAGATGATGAAGCGGCCAGGGCGGAGGCCCGTCACGGTGCATCTGCTCGAACCGATCGTTCCGGAGGCCGATGCCGAACGCCGCGAGATCGCCAACGCCTGCCACGACGCGATCGCGCGCGCGCTCGGCCAGCCGATCCGGGACGAGATCGAGTGAGCGAGGCGACGTCGGCCCATCCTCCCGTCGGCCTGTCGGGCCGCGTCCGCTTCGCGATCCGCTTCCTCGCGATGGTGCTCTGGCTAATCGTCTGCGTGCCCTTCCACTACCCGTGTAAGCTCATCACCGGCCGTTCGCCGTGGCCGCCGCGCTTCCTTCGCGGCATCGCCTGGATCATCGGCGCGCGCGTGCGCTGCGAGGGCGAGCGGCTGACCGGCGATGCCTTCTTCGTCTCGAACCATATGAGCTGGATGGATATCCCGATCGCCGGCGGGGCGACGCACGCGGCGTTCATCGCGCAGGACGCGATCGCGGGTTGGCCGCTGATCGGCTGGCTCGCGCGGACTAACAACACCGTCTTCGTCTCGCGCGGCGACCGGCTCGGCGTGAACGATCAGATTGCGCAGGTCCGCGCCGCGCTCGCCGGGCATCAGCCGATCGTGATCTTTCCCGAGGGCACGACCAGCGACGGGAGCGGGCTGCTCCCCTTCAAGCCTTCGCTGTTCGCGGTGCTCGCCGATCCGCCGCGCGGAATCCGCGTCCAGCCGATGCTGATCGATTATGGCGCGGCGGCGCCCGAGCTCGTCTGGGTCGGCGCCGAGCCCGCGCCGCGCAACGCCTTCCGCATGCTCGCGCGCAAGGGGAGCTTTCCCGTGCGCCTCGTCTTCCTCGAGCCTTTCGATCCGGCGGCGACGGGGGGGCGCAAGGAAATCGCGGCCCGCGCCCAGGCCGCGATCGGCGCCGCGCATTCCCGTTCGGTCATGTCGACGGCTATCCGCGCACCTTAGTGCAGGCTTTCGACGATCGTCACATTCGCGATTCCGCCACCCTCGCACATCGTTTGCAACCCCCAACGCTTGTCGCGCGCGCGGAGCGCGTTGAGCAGGGTCGCCATCAGCTTGGTCCCGCTCGCGCCGAGCGGGTGGCCGAGCGCGATCGCGCCGCCGTTGACGTTGAGCCGATCGGAATCGCCGCCGCTCCCCCTGAGCCAGGCGAGCGGGACGGGCGCGAACGCCTCGTTGACCTCGTAGAGATCGATATCCTCGATCCTCATCCCGGCGCGGTCAAGCGCGCGGCGCGTCGCGGGGATCGGCTCCTCGAGCATGATCACGGGATCGCCGCCGGTGACAGTGAGGTTGTGGATGCGGGCCATCGGCGTCAGGCCGTGCTCACGCAACGCGCGCTCGCTGACGATCATCACCCCCGAGGCGCCATCGCAGATCTGGCTCGCATTCGCCGCGCTGATCCGCCCGCCTTCCTGAAGCAGCTTGACCGAGCCGATCGATTCGAGCGTCGCGTCATAGCGGATGCCCTCGTCGCGATCGTGAATCTCCTGGCCCTCGGGAGTTTCGATCGTCAGCGGCACGATCTCATTGGTGAAGGCGCCCTCCTCGGTCGCGCGCGCGGCCTTCCGGTGGCTTTCGAGCGCGAACCGGTCGAGCGTCTCGCGGTCGAAGCCATATTTCTCGGCCATCATCTCCGCGCCCATGAACTGGCTGAAGCGGATGCCCGGATAGCGCGCCTCGACCTTGGGGCTCTTGGGATGGCCGAGCCCTTCTTTCATCGGCAGCGCGACCGATGTCCCCATCGGCACGCGCGTCATCGATTCGACCCCCGCCGCGATCACCACATCCTGCGTGCCGCTCATCACCGCCTGCGCGGCGAATTGAATCGCCTGCTGCGACGAGCCGCACTGGCGGTCGATCGACACCGCCGGCACCGATTCGGGGAGAGCCGAGGCGAGCACGCAGTTGCGCCCGATGTGAAACGCCTGCTCGCCGACCTGGCCGACGCAGCCCATGATCACATCTTCGATCGCCGCCGGATCGATCCCCGTGCGCGCGACCAGCGAATCGAGCACAGCGCCGCCCATGTCGGCCGGGTGCCAGCTCGCGAGCTTTCCGCCGCGGCGTCCCCCGGCGGTGCGCGCGGCGGCGACGATATAGGCTTCGGGCATCAACGGCTCCTCGATTCCCACCTTCGCGCGCGGGCTGCGAAACAAGGGCTCGCGTTTAGCGTTTACGTTAACGGAAAGCAACGCTCGCGGTCCAGCCCGCTGCTTCCGTCGCGCGCCGTTCGCCTTTAGAGGCCCGCGCCATGGCCTTCGTTTCGCACGAGCACAAGCTGGTCTTCTTCGCCGCGCCCGGCACCGGCAGCTCGGCGGTGATCCGCGTGTTCCTCGATCACGGCATTGGCGAGCTCTGGCCCCGGGAGGATCTGATCGCCGAGGGCAAGCGGGTGACGCCGAGCAAGCATAGCACGATCCGCCAGCTCAACGCCGGCGGGCTGCTTGCGCCGCTCAAGGGCTATTTCCGCTTCGCCGGCGTGCGCAACCCCTTCTCCTGGTATGTCGCGATCTATCTGCGCAATCGCACCGCGCGGATGCGCAACATCGCCAACCAGAAGAGCTGGATTTATCAGCTCCCCGAGGCCGAGCGCGACCGCTATATCGCGCGGCTGCGTGAGCAATATGAGATGAGCTTCGCCGAATATCTCCGCGACCTGCTCGGCCACCACAAGGCGATCGACATGCAGGCCGAATATCACCGTCACATGGACTATTACCTCCACCAAGAGCGGCTCGCCGAGGATTTCGAGCTCGTCAAGGAGCGCTGCGGGCTGCCCGCCGAGATGACCGTGCCCGTGTTCAACGTCACCGGGGCGATGGAGGAGGGCAAGGATTACCGCGACTTCTACACGCCCAAGCTGGTCGCCTATGTCTACAAGAAGAACCGACCCTTCTTCCACAAATTCCCCGAATATGAGTTCGACGGCCTCAAGGCCGAACCGGCGCTCGCGGCCGGCTGAGCGGCGCGCGCATGCCCCAGCTCGGCTCGTCCTCGCTCACCGTATCGGCGACCGCGCGTGTGCTCCGCGCGCTCGGCAACGGCGGCGAGCCGCTCGCCTTTCCCGAGGCGCTGCGGGGATTCGACGCGCTGGTCGCGCCGGCGGAGGACGCGCTCACGGAAGGCCGCCGGCCGCGAATCCTCGCCTACGCCCCGATCGCACACGCCAACCGCTTCCAGTCGCTGCTCTACAGCGCGGCGGGCGGTTGCGACGTCGGCGTGGTTCCGCTGCGCTATCTCGACGAGCTCGACCAGCTCCCGCTGTTCGCGCCTTTCGTCTGCCATTTCCACTGGCTCGCGGGGGTCACCGCCGAGGCGCCCGACGCGGCGGCGGCAAACGCGGCGATCGACCGCTTCCTCGCGCGGCTCGACCGGCTGATCGAGCGATGCGGGGCGCACATCGTCTGGACCGCGCACAACACGCTGCCCCACGACACCCGATACGCCGCGGAGCACGCGCGTCTGCGCCAGGCGCTGATCGACCGCTGCGCGCTGATCCACTGCCTCACCGCCCGCTCGCGCGACGACCTCGCCGCGCGCTTCGATCTCGGCACAACGCCCACGGCGGTCGTCCCGCATCCGAGCTATCGCGGCGCCTATCCCGATTATGTGACGCGCGCGACAGCGCGGCGGACGCTGGGGATCGCGGAGGACGCCGCCGTGCTGCTCGGCCTCGGCGGGCTCCAGCGCTACAAGGGTTTTGACGCGCTGTGCGCCAGCTTCGAGGCGCTCGCCGGAACGGGCGAGCAGCCGTGGCATCTCGTCATCGCGGGCGGCCCATCGGACCCCGCGCTCGCCGCCGAGCTCGCCGCCTGGGCGGGCGGGCGCGCCGACGTCACGCTCCACATCGACAAGATCGCCGACGACGATCTCCAGCTCTTCCTGCGCGCCGCCGATCTCGCGGTCTGCCCCTATCGCGAGACGCTCAACTCGGGCGTCGCCGCGCTCGCGCTGAGCTTCGGGCTTCCGGTCGTCGCGAGCGCGCTCGGCGCGTTCGTCGCGCTCGAGGGCGAGGGGGTCATGACCTACGATCCGGCGGTCGGCGCGCCCGGCCTCGCCGCCGCG
>JACMKH010000091.1 GCA_014380205.1 Sphingomonadaceae bacterium | reverse complement strand
TCCGAATATCCACGCCTCGGCCGACGGCTCAGTGAAGGCAGAGGTCTATCTGTCAGGCGCGGGCCTGATCGGGCCGGGCGTCGATCAGATG
The DNA here is from genome assembly GCA_014380205.1 of Sphingomonadaceae bacterium. Taxonomy (GTDB): domain Bacteria; phylum Pseudomonadota; class Alphaproteobacteria; order Sphingomonadales; family Sphingomonadaceae; genus Parasphingopyxis. The sequence goes on along the minus strand of JACMKH010000091.1, from coordinate 7,841 downwards.
GACGCCGACGGCCTGTCGTTCCTTGTCCACACCAACCGCGACGACCACGTCAGCCAGCCGATCGGCGGCGCCGGCGACCGCATCGCCTGCGGCGTGATCAAGGCGGAGTAGGTCCGCCTGGCGCTCGTCGGGCGGCCCGAAGCTTCCCTTGCGGTGCCGGACCCCTTTCGCTAGCTTCCCGCGCCCACGACCTGCCGGGGCCCTCACGGGCTTCCCTCGTGCTTCGCGGAGAGGTGCCGGAGTGGTCGATCGGGGCGGTCTCGAAAACCGTTGTGCCTTCTGGGCACCGTGGGTTCGAATCCCACCCTCTCCGCCAGCCCGCCTCCGGCCCTGCCCGCTCAGCCGTTGCGGCTCGCCTCGAACAGGAACCAGGCACGCTGCTCGGCCTGGTCGGTCCAGTCGTCGAGCACGCCCGAGGTCGCGTTATCGCCCGCCTCGTCGACCAGCGCCTTGGCGTTGCGCAGGCTCTCGACGAGCTGGAGATTGTCGTCGCGCAGCTCGGCGAGCATGTCGGCGGCCGATACGAAATCCGCGTCGTTGTCCTCGATCGTCTGACGGCGCGCGATGTCGCCGATCGAGCGCAGCGTGGTGTTGCCGGTCTTGCGCACGCGCTCGGCGATGAGATCGGTGGTCGCGAGAATCTGCACCGCCTGCTCGTCGAGCATCAGGTGATAGTCACGAAAATGCGGGCCCGAGACGTGCCAGTGGAAATTCTTGGTCTTGAGGTAGAGCGCGTAGCTGTCGGCGAGGATGGCGTTGAGCGCGTCGGCGACCTCGCTGACCTCGTTGGGCTTGAGGTCGGTGGGGGTCTCAAGCGCGTCGGGAGCGGCTTCGGCCATCGGATTCTCCTGTTCTGATCGGACTGACGATACAGGAGTCCAACGCCGAACGCACGGCCAAGTGCCCCGCTTCGCGCTTCCGACGCGCCGAATTGTTCCGATCGCTGTGATCGCCTTGCGCGAAATGTTCTCGCGGGGGGGGGGGGGCCGCCTTGTTCTCGCTCGCGGCGCCGAACTCGCGGGATTTTGTCGTGGGGGAGAAAACCGGTATCGCGCCGCGAAACGGGGCCGATCATCGGCCCCGGGAGAATTGTAGCATGTTACTTCACGGCAAGACGGCGATCGTCACCGGCTCGACTTCGGGGATCGGGCTCGCCTACGCCAAGGCGCTCGCCGGGGCGGGGGCGAGCGTGATGATCAACGGCTTCGGCGAGGCCGGGGCGATCGACGCCGAGCGCGCGGCGCTCGCCGAAGCTTCGGGCGCCAAGGCGGCCTATTCGGACGCCGACATGGCCGATCCGGCGGCGATCGCCGCGATGGTCGCGCGCTGCGCCGACGAGCTCGGCCCGCCCGACATCGCGATCGCCAACGCGGGAATCCAGCATGTGGCGAGGATCGAGGATTTCCCGATCGAGAAGTGGGACGCGATCATCGCGATCAATCTTTCGGCGGCGTGGCATCTGATGCGCGCGGTCGTCCCCCACATGAAGGCGCGCGGCTGGGGGCGGATCATCTGCACCGCGTCGGCGCATTCGCTCGTCGCGAGCCCCAACAAATCGGCCTATGTCGCGGCCAAGCATGGCATCGCGGGGCTGGTCAAGACGATCGCACTCGAGACTGCGCGCGACGGGATTACGGTCAACGCGATCAGCCCCGGCTATGTCTGGACGCCGCTGGTCGAGAACCAGATCCCCGACACGATGGCGACGCGCGGGCTGACGCGCGAGCAGGTAATCAACGACGTGCTGCTCGCCGCGCAGCCGACCAAGGCGTTTGTCACGCCCGAGCAGGTCGCCGCGCTCGCGCTGTGGCTGTGCCGCGACGAGGCGGGCTCGATGACGGGCGCCAACCTCTCGATGGACGGAGGGTGGACGGCGCAGTAGGATCGGGCCGATGCCGAAACGCGCCCTCGTCCTGCTGCTGGCAGCCGCCACCACCCTCTCCGCCTGCGCCTACAACACCGGGGTCACCGGTCAGCAGGCCGGTTCCAATCCCGAACAGCGCTTCCCGACCGACTGGCGCCGCATCGTCACCGAGGAGGACCGCGTGCGGCTTCGCGAGTGGCGCGGAGCGTTCACCGAGGGGCTCGCCGAGGCGCGCGCGGCCGGGCATGGCGGCGAGATCGACGCGCTCGGCATGCTGCTCGCGCCAGACGCGGCGCTGGTCGATCCACGGCCCCCCGCGGGGACCTATCGCTGCCGGATGATCAAGCTCGGCTCTCAGCGGAGCGGGCTGCTCGACTATGTCGCCTATGACTGGTTCGAATGCCAAATCGCCGACGACGGCGAGGTCGCCCGCTTCGCCAAGACGACGGGCTCGCAGCGGCCGGTCGGCAGCCTCTATCCCGACAGCCGCGTGCGGATGGTATTCCTCGGCACGCTCGAGCTCAGCGACGAGGTTCGCCCCTACGCCTATGACGCCGACCCCGAGCGCGACATGATCGGCGCGGTCGAGCGGATCGGCGAGGCACGCTGGCGGATCGTGTTTCCCTGGCCGGCGTTCGAGTCGACGGTGGACGTTCTGGAGCTGGTCCCAGCGGGGTGAGGCGCGCGGGGGAGAATTCTTTCCACTCTTCCGCCTTGCTCTGTGCCCGCTATGGTGCGCGGGAATAAGGAGGCCCCATGCGCATCACCCCCTTCGCCGCCGCATTGCTTGTCGCGACCAGCGCGCTCACCCCCGCCCACGCCGACGAGGTCCGCGACGCGGTGACCGCCGACATGCCCTCGCTGATGGAGATGTACCGCCATCTCCACCAGAACCCCGAGCTTTCGGGGCAGGAGGCTCAAACCGCCGCGCGGCTCGCCGAGGAAGCGCGCAGGCTCGGCTTCACCGTCACCACGGGCGTCGGCGGGCATGGCGTGGTCGCGGTGATGGAGAATGGACCCGGCCCAATCGTGCTGATGCGCGCCGACATGGACGCGTTGCCCGTGCGCGAGCAGACCAATCTCCCTTTCGCGAGCACCGTGACCGCGACCACCGCCGACGGGATCGAATCGCCCGTGATGCATGCCTGCGGGCATGACACGCACATGTCGGCGTGGGTCGGCGCGGCGCGGCAGCTCGTCGCGATGCGCGACCGCTGGTCGGGGACGCTGGTCGCGATCCTCCAGCCCGCCGAGGAGACCGGGGTCGGCGCGCGGCTGATGCTCGAGGATGGGCTTTACACGCGCTTCCCCAAGCCGACCCACGCTATCGCCTTCCACGACAGCGCCTCGCTCCCCGCCGGGCGGATCGGCATCGCCAACGGCTTCGCGCTCGCCAATGTCGACAGCGTCGACATTCTCGTCCGCGGCGTCGGCGGCCACGGCGCCTATCCGCACACCACGCGCGACCCGATCGTGCTCGGCGCACGGATCGTCGGCGCGCTCCAGACACTGGTCAGCCGCGAGAACGATCCGCAGGATCCCGCGGTGGTCACGGTCGGCTCGTTCGTCGGCGGGACCAAGCACAATATCGTCCCCGACGAGGCGCGGCTGCTGCTGACTGTGAGGAGCTACACCGACGAGGTGCGCGAGGCGCTGCTCTCGGGGATCGAGCGGATCGCGCGCGGCGAGGCGATCGCGGCGGGGATGCCCGAGGACCGCATGCCCGTGGTGACGCGCCGCGACGAGCACACCCCGGCGACCTTCAACACCCCCGCGATCAGCGAGCGGATGCTCGCGGCGTTCCGCGCGCGCTTCGGCGCGGATCGCGTCGAGGAGGTCGAGGCGGTGATGGGCGGCGAGGATTTCAGCCGCTACTGGCGCGAGGACCGCGAGAATATCGAGAGCCTGATCTTCTGGGTCGGCGGCGTGCCCCAGGCGGCGTGGGACGCCTCCCAGCAGCCCGGCGGCCCCGACCTTCCCTCGCTCCACAGCCCCTTCTGGGCCCCCGAGGCCGAGACGGTGATCGCGACCGCGACAGAGGCGATGGTTTCGGCTATACTCGAGATTATGGCGCCCGCCGACGGAGCGGCCGCCGATTAAAACACAAGAGGAGGGGAGCATGACGAGAACCAACCTTACGATCGCGCTGGGCGGCGCGCTCGCGCTTGCGGCGTGCGGATCGGAGCGCGATTTTCCCTCGCAGCCCTCGACTCTGCCGGCGGCGGACCAGACGTTCATCGAGCAGACCATTGAGGAGCTCGATCCCCCGATCAGCCAGGGCCCACTCACGATCACCCAGGGCGGCCTCGTGGGAAACACCGTCCTGTTCCGCGCGACGGCGGCGGCAGAGCTTCAGCTAAGCTCCGACGAGCAGTCGCAATGCGCCTTCCGCGCCTCGATGTGCAGCGAACCGAGCATGCGCGAGTTCATCGACCGCGCCGACGAGCTGCGTTTCGACTATTACGACTCGGCGGGCGCCTTCGCGTTCGGCATGAGCGTCAGGGACTGCGAGCCGCTCGCCGCGAGCGAGCCGGAGGCCGAGGGCGATGCCGCCGCCGAAGGTGAGCCGGCCGCCGAAGGCGAGCTGGCCAACGAGACTGAGCCGGAGGCCGAGGGGCGGCAGTGCGCGATCATCTCCGACCAACCGTTGGGGGGCTGACGCCGCAACGCGATCACTTCGCTGGCGCCACAGTGTCAGGCGGGCCGCGCCGATTGCGTGGCCCCGCGCCCTCGACTATGGTCGCGCCATCCGCCCCGTCCGCGCCGCCCCTTGCGGGCCACGCGTCCGGGGCGCGCTTCTTTGGACGGAGTCCCCACGCAATGGCGCGCCGCCGGCAAATCTACGAGGGCAAGGCCAAGATCCTCTACGAGGGCCCCGAGCCGGGGACGATCATCCAGTATTTCAAGGATGACGCGACCGCGTTCAATGCGCAGAAAAAGGGCACGATCTCGGGCAAGGGCGTGCTCAACAACCGCATCTCCGAGCATATCTTCACATTGCTCAACACTATCGGCGTCCCCAACCATTTCATCCGCCGGCTCAACATGCGCGAGCAGCTCGTCCGCCAGGTCGAGATCGTTCCGATCGAGGTAGTCGTGCGCAACGTCGCGGCGGGCTCGCTGTCGACCCGGCTTGGCATCGAGGAGGGCGAGCCGTTGCCGCGCACCCTGATCGAATATTGCTACAAGGACGACGCGCTCGGCGATCCGCTCGTCGCCGAGGAGCATATCGCCTGCTTCGGCTGGGCGAGCCAGGACGAGATGAACGACATCGCCGACATGGCGATCCGCGTGAACGACTTCCTGTGCGGGCTTTTCGCAGGGATCGGCATCCGCCTCGTCGACTTCAAGCTCGAGTTCGGCCGGCTCTGGGAGAACGACTATTCGCGCCTGATCCTCGCCGACGAGATCAGCCCCGACGGCTGCCGCCTCTGGGACATGACGACCAACGAGAAGCTCGACAAGGATCGCTTCCGCCGCGATCTCGGCGGCGAGGTCGAGGCTTATCAGGAGGTCGCGCGGCGTCTCGGGCTTCTCCGCGAGGACGCCAACGAGGTGCTCGATCTCGAGCAGCATCGCAGGAAGCGTGGCAAGTAGTTGATGGGGGGACGCGGGCGGGCTAAGGGGGAAACCGCCGGGTCGCATGCCGGCGGCTAGGCAGGGATTCAGACTCGCTTCGGGCGAGCGGCCTTGTCGGATCCGCCGTTGAGCGCGGAGTCTGGCGTCATGTCTTTCGACCCCCTGCGAAACACGCTTGCCACGGCCGATATGTGGCGCGGCCCCATCCGCAAGCGCGCCGGCGACAAGCCCCAGCCGATTTTCGACGTGATCTTCGGCGACGACGGCGACAATGAGCTCGCCGGCACGAATGGGAACGACCGGATCTTCGGCCTCGGCGGCGACGATGTCATCAACGGCTTCGGCGGCACGGATATGCTCGATGGCGGCGAGGGCAACGATCGCCTCCGCGACTATGAGGGATTCAACGACCTCTACGGCCGCGCCGGCAACGACGACATCTTCGTCGACGACAGCAGCGACATCTGGGGAGGGACCGGAAACGACACGATCCGCGCGACCTATGGCTTTGACGACATCTATGGCGAGGACGGCGACGACTCGATCGACGGCGGGGGCGGCGGCGATCATATCTATGGCGGGGAAGGCGCTGACACGATCAACGCCGACGCGCTCGACGTGGACGCTGATAGCTGGTCGGACGTGATCGAGGGCGGCGCGGGGAACGACCGCATCTACGGCGATGTCGGCCACGCATCGATCAAGGGCGGCACCGGCGCCGACACGATCTACTCGAGCGGCGACGGCAGTTTCCTGGGCGAGGACGACAGCGACACGATTTACGCGGGCGGGGGATCGGCGGGGGAAACGCTGAACGGCGGCCTGGGCGTCGATCTGCTCTACACCATCAATGATGACGGCGGCTGGTCGATCAACCTCGGCACCGGCTCGACCAACCGTTCCGGCAAGATCTTCACGGGCTTCGAGAAGTTGATAAGCGGCGATGGCGACGACACCGCCACCGGCTCCACCGTCGCCAACTCGATCTCGACCGGCGCGGGCGACGACAGCATTTCGGGTGGGGGCGGCAACGACACGCTGACCGGAAGCGATGGCAACGACACGCAGCTCGGCGGAAGCGGTGACGATCTGCTCTCCGGCGGCGACGGCAACGACCGGCTCGAGGCGGGGACCGGCGGAGGGACCACCAACGGCGGCCTGGGGAACGATCTGCTGATCTCGGCGGGCACGGGCGCGTTCTACGGGAGCTCGGATAACGACATCATCTACGCGGGGGCGTCGGCGGGATCCGAAACGCTCGAGGGGGGCACGGGGACCGACACGATTTCCCTTACGAGCACGTTCGGCTCCTGGTCGATCGACATGACCACGGGCGCGACCAACCGCGCCGGCAAGCTCTTCAAGGGCTTCGAGCGGCTGAGCGGCGGCAGCGGCGCGGACACCGTCACCGGCACGACCGACGCCAACTATATTTCGGCGGGCGCGGGCGACGACAGCGTCGCCGGCGGATCGGGCGACGACACGCTCCACGGCGGCGATGGCGCCGACCGGCTCGTGGACGGCTCGGGGACCGACTCGCTCTATGGGGGCGACGGCAACGACACGCTGACCTCGGGAGGCGTGAGCCGCTGCTTCGGCGGCAACGACGACGACAGGATCGAGGCAGGCTTCTCCGCGGGCGCCGAAACGCTCGACGGCGGCTCGGGAACCGACACGCTCGACCTGACCTCTTACGTTGGCGACTGGTCGGTCAACCTTGCGACCGGCGCGACCAACCGCGCGGGCAAGCAATTCACGGGCTTCGAGAGGGTATCGAGCGGCGGCGGCGACGACACCATCTCGGGCAGCACCGCAGCCAACTATATCTCGGCCGGCGACGGCGACGACGAGCTGACGGGCGGCGGAGGCAACGACACGTTGCACGGGCTCGACGGAAACGACCGGCTCACCGCGGGGACGGGGACCGACACGCTCTACGGAGCCGACGGCAACGACACGCTGACCTCGGGCGGCGCGGGACACGCCTTCGGGGGCGACGACGACGATCGCATCTACGCCGGCGCGGCGGCGGGGAAAGACACACTCGACGGCGGCGCGGGAACCGACACGCTCGATCTGACCGCCTATGCTGGCGATTGGTCGGTGGATCTGACAACCGGCGCGACCAACCGCGCGGGCAAGCAATTCGTCGAATTCGAACGCGTGTCGAGCGGGGCCGGCGACGACACCATCACCGGCAACACCGCCGCCAACTATCTCGCGGCGGGGGACGGCAGTGACCAGCTCGCGGGCGGTGGCGGCAACGACACGCTGGTCGGCGGCAACGGGAACGACGCGCTGGACGGGAGCGCCGGCAAGGACACGCTATCCGGCGGCGAGGGCATGGACACGCTCTCCGGGCGCGCGGGCAAGGACGCGCTCGAGGGCGGCGGCGGCG
>JACMKH010000090.1 GCA_014380205.1 Sphingomonadaceae bacterium | reverse complement strand
GAGGAAGAAGGCCGGGGCATAGGCCATCTTGAGAATGTTGGTCATCTTGGATCTCCCTAGTCTGCGAATCGCCGGGTTTTCCCGGCTGACGAGAGAGAATTAGGCGTCGCCCGCAAAGGCCGCTGTGAAGGGGATCACAGGATGGAATTGAGGAGCGCTGGCGATCGCCAATGTCACCGGCACCCAAGGCTAACCGCGCCGCTCACGCGGCGGCGACGCGGGTGTAGCTCATTAATGCGCCGGAGCTAGCGCGCTGACGGTCGCTCAACCTTCCCGATACCGCGCCGGCCATACCCCCTGCTTGCCCGGTGAGAGGATTCCGTTGGGGTCGAGCGCGTCCTTGATCCGCTCGTGGAGCCGCCGCGAGGCATGCCCGCCGAAATCATATTGCGCCGCTACAAGGTCCATGAAGTCTAGGTGCGCGCGATATTCGCCGTATCCGAGCTTCGCCGCGGGCTCGACCATCGACTTGCACGCCGCATAGGCGCCGCGCGCCTGCGCCTCGTCCTTGGTGTCGAACACGACGAGGCAGACATGAACCATCGCGCGCCCGCTCGCGATGATCACCGCGCTATAGTCGAACCCCGCGGCCTCGAGCGTGCCCTTGACCAGATCGCGCAACGCGACGCCGTCGCGCCCCGTGACCGGCGCGACCGAGGAGAAGCCGATATGCCCGCCCTCCTCGCCGCCATACCATTTGGTCATCCGGTCGAGCTCGATGCTCGGCACGCCCGCCTGGACGCGCTCGTGCGGGTTGGCGAGCTCGGGCAGCGCATCGCCCGCATATTGGGAGAAGGTCAGCTCCAGCCCCTCGATGTGCGCGAAGGCGCGTTCGACGATCGCGCGCTGCTGCGCGACGATCCCCTCGCGCCCATAGAGCGCGAAGCGCATCACCCAGCGGCCGAGCCCGGGCTGGCCCGCGATCCGCTCGACCACCTCCTCGGGGATGACCCCGGGGCCGGTATACCAGTCCTCGCGCCCCGACAGCGCCGAGGCCGCGCAGACCGCGTTGATGATCATCGGCTGATTCGGGATGGTGCCGTCGATGAGCAGCGGGCGCAGGGCCTCGAGTAGCAGCGGCAGATCGTCCTCGCGGGCGATCGTCAGCCAGCCCGGAATATAGCATTCGGGCGTGGGCATCAGCCACATCCCCATCTTGGTGACGATGCCGAGGCTCGATTGCATGAACAGCCCGTCGAGGCTCGGCCCGAAGCCGCGCTTGTAGACCTGCCAGGCGCGCGTGCCGGACATCGCGCCCATGCCCGTGCGAAGCAACTCGCCATCGGGCAGCACGACCTCCATCCCGCACTGGCTGGCGACATGATCGCCATAGGGGGTGTAGCCGAAGCCGTGATCGCAGGTGTTGCCGACAATGCTGCCCCAGCTCAGATCGGGGACCGACATCCAGAGCTTCGCGCCCGATGCCTTGATCGCGTCGTACAGATCGAAGAAGCGCACGCCGGGCTCGACGAGCGCGAAAGCCGATTCCTCGTCGATCTCGAGCACGCGGTTCATGCGGCGCAGATTGAGCGCGACCGACCCGGCGACGCGCGGCGCGGGCCCGCCGTAGCCGTTGTTGCGCCCCTGCGAGCTCGTCCAAAGCGGCACGCGATGCTCGTTGGCCGCGCGCACGATCGCCTGGACCTGTTCGACGCTGGTCGGCTGAAGCGCGGCCGAGGGGGCGAACTCGCGCCAGCTCGCATGCGCGAAGGGATCCCGGAAGCCCGCGATCTCCTCTTCCGACACGACCAGGCCCTCGGCGTCGACGATGCCCTCGAACGCCTTGAGCGCAGCGTGGAACTGGGCGGCAGTAAGACCGGGCGGCAGTGTCGCGGTCATCTCGCTCTCCTATTCGGCCGCGGCGCGCGTCTCGCCGCGCTCCTCGGCGATCAGCCGTTCGAGGATGCGGCGCGCACCGACGCCGGCATGCTCCGGTCTGAGGACTCAGCGCATCAACGTATCGACATAGGCCGCGCCGATGCCGACCGCGTCGTAATGCGCGCGGGCGGCGGCGACATAGTCGTGGACGTCGTAGTGGCCGATCGTGTTCCCGTCCTCGTCGAGCCACATCAGCGGGCCCGAGACGACGAAGAACACCTTCATCGGCTCGTCGGATTCGTAGCAGATCAGCGTGTGCGATTCGCCGGGGGTCTCATAGACGAAGTCGCCCGCGGTCGCGGTCCAGTCATGCTCGAGATAGGCCCATTTGCCGCTGATCGTGTAGGCCCAGATCGGGTGGGGATGGTAATGCCGGTTCACCAGACCCGCCGATTTGGACATCAGCACATCGGCCCACATGTTCTTGCCCTGGCTGATCCAGACGGGCTTGGACGAGACCGTATCGCTGATCGGCACCCAGTAGCGCTCGTCGCCCTCGGCGATCCTCGGCATGTATATTTCGGGAAGCGCGCCCTCGCGGAACACCTTCGCGATCGGCTTAATGTCCCTCCAGAACTCGGTCGTGGCGGCTTCGGGCATGGCTGGCCTCCTGGTCGCGTCAGAACTCGATCCCGGCGCGCAGATACCATTCCATCGGGCGGCTGTAGGTGCCGTAGATCTGGCCGCCCGCGATCTGCGCCTGGCCGGTGGTGAGATAGCGTTCGTCGAGGAGGTTGGTGACGCCCGCGGTAACCGACCAATGCTCGCTCGCCGGACGGAAGGTCAGGTTGGCGTTGACCAGGTTGGTCGTCGGCCGCTCGAGCAGGAAGGTCCGCTCGGTGTCGTTCCACAGGCTCGAGGTGAGCGTGTAGCTCCCCGCGAAGGTCAGCGATCCGGTGTCGCCGAGCGGCAGGCGCACGCGCGGGCTGAGGTTGACGGTGACGCTCGGCGTCTTGGGCAGCGCCGCGCCCTCGAACACGCCCGCCTGGAACGGATTGGCCCCGACCACCGACTGCGGCAGCACGCTGGTGTATTCGGCGTCGATCACCCCGAGCGACGCGTCGAGACGGAAAATGTCGTTGGGAACGATTGAGATTTCGAGCTCGGCGCCGCTGATTCGCGCGTCGCCCGCGTTCTGGATGGTCGGTGAGACGCCCTGCTGGAAGTTGAGCTGGATGCCGGTGTATTCGGTCGTGAATACCGCGGCGTTGAGCGTCATCATCCGGTCGAACAGATAGGTTTTGGCACCGAGCTCGAAGCTTTCGACTTCCTCCTCGTTGAAGTCGGGCGCGGTCGGTAGCGGGTTCGAAAGTCGCGTCGTCCAGCCGCCGGTCTTGTAGCCGCGCGACCAAGTGAAATAGAACATCAGATCGTCGTTGGGAAAAACCTGGATGCCGGCGCGCGGCGAGAAGTTCTCGAAGACCTTCTCCTGGGTGCCCGATGGATAGTAGCGGAACGGCTGGTTGGGATCGGGAAAGCCGAGGATCGCGGCGCAGAACGGCCCGACCGGAAGGCAGTTGAACAGGTCATAGTTGAACCCGTTGAGGTCCGACTGGAAGCCCTCGAATTCCTTGTTCTCGTGCGTGTAGCGACCGCCGACGGTAAGCCCGAGCCAGTCGGTCACGCGCCAGTCGATCTGGCCGAAGAAGGCGTAGTTCTCGGTCGCGAGGTCGTTGGGCCCGTCGACCTGGAGCAGGCCCTCGGCGAAGGTGACGAAATCGTGGAGGTTGCCGCTCTCCTCGAAATAATAGGCGCCGGCAACGAAATCGAGCGTGTCGTCGAACAGCGAGCCGAGCAGCTGAACCTCCTGGCTGAACTGCTGCTGGTTCATCTCGAAGCTGGTGTGGAGGATCGGCAGCGGCGAGGAATCGAGGTCCATGCCGACCAACCAGTGGAGCTCGCGATAGGCGGTGATCGACTTGAGCGTCAGCTCATCGCTGAGATCGAACTCGAACGTCCCGGCGACGCCCCAGTTCTCGAGCCGCGAGAAGTTGTTGCCATCGGCGTAGCTCTCGTCGATGTTCGACGAGACGAAGCGGCTGTCATAGGGCAGCAGGTCCGGCGCGGGATTGCCGGGGAAGTTGACGCCGCCGAGCAACGGATCGGCCAGCCCGGCGACCGTGCCATAGCCGCCCACGCCGGTGCGCGTGCCGCACAGATTCGCCGCGTTGCGCGCGGCGAGATCGGCGGGCGAGGCGTTGATGCAGAAATTGTAGAGCCCCGCGAACAGGAAGCCCGACGATCCGGTGACGACATCGAGCGCGGTGCCCGGAATGTTGTTCTCGGCGAGGCCGGCGAACGGACCGGGCACGAACTCGGTGGTGGCGATGACCTGGTTGGCGATCTGATTCTGATCGGTGTCCGAATAGTCGCCGGTGAAGCTCGCGCGGAAGCGCCCGCCATTGTCCCAGTCGAGCCGGCCGCGCACGCTCCAGTTGTGATCGTCGCCCTCGTCGTCGTCGGTCTCGAAATCAACATGGCGGAAGGCGGTGAAGTCGCGAGAATTGTCGGCGCGCGAATCGCCGAAGGGCACGCGCCTGAGATAGCCGTCGCGGTCATGGAACGAGCTGCTCAACGAGGCGGCGAGCCCCTCGGCGAGCGGCAGGTCCATCGTCGCGCGCAGCTGGATGCGATCGTAGCTCCCCGTCGTCGCGTCGGCGCGGATCATGAACTCGTCGCCGGGCGCACGGGTCACGATGTTGATCGCGCCGCCGATCGTATTGCGCCCGAACAGCGTGCCCTGCGGCCCGCGCAGCACCTCGATCCGCTCGACGTCGAGCAGGTCCTGGTTCGCGCCGACGGTGCGCGCGAGATAGACCCCGTCGAGATAGATGCCGACGCCCGGATCGATGTTGAACGCGAAGTCGTTGGCGCCGATTCCGCGGATATAGGCCGAAAGCACCGCGCCGCTGCCCGAGAAGGGCGTGCCCGCGTCGAGCGTGACGTTGGGCGCGATGTTCGAGAGCTGTGAAACGTCCGAAATCGCGCGCTCCTCGAGTGCGTCGGCGGTGAAGGCCGAGACCGCGATGGGCACGTCCTGAAGGTTCTGTTCGCGCCGCTGCGCGGTGACGATGATCACGTCGGCGCCCACGGTGGTGGCCTGCGATTCCTCCTGCGCGAAGGCGGGCGCGGCGAGCGCCGTGGCAAGCGCGGTGGCGGCGAACAGTCTGGCGTGGAGCGTCATTTCCCTCTCCCCTTTCGCGGGCGAGCCGGTTGGGGCCGGCTTCGGTCTCGATCACAATGGTCGGCAAGGCGCGGGCAGGCTTGGACTGTCGCGAAGCGCGCATGGACAGGCGCGCAACGGGCCCCGCTGTGGCGCGGCTGCAACAGCTCAGTGATGCCCGCGCCAGGCGCTCGGCGTGGTGCCGAAATGCTGGCGGAAGCAGCGCGCGAAATACGCGCTGTCGTTGAAGCCGAGATCATAAGCGAGCTCGGTGATGCTGCCCTCGGGGTGGGTGGCGAGCCGGTCGGCGGCGCGCTCGAGGCGGCGGTCCTGGATATAGCCGCTCGGCGTCGTCCCGAGCTCGGCGAAGACGTTTTGCACGGTGCGCGGCGAGATGCCGAGCTCGTCGGCGATCATCGTCGTGCGCAGCGCGGGATCGGCGAGCCGCGCATCGACGAGGGCAAGCACGCGATCGCGCAGCCTGGTCTCCACGCGGGGCGCATCGGCGCCGTTGACGGCGAGCCCGAGCAGATCGAAAAAGACGTTGGAGACGCCGCGTTGCCACGCGGGCTCGGCATGGCTCTGATCGCCTTGCTGCCACAGCGAAAGCAGGAAGTCGTGGAGCAGCCGTCCGCTCGGCGTGCCGCCGGGGATGCGCCGCGCGAGTCGGTCCTCGAGCCCCGCGACGCGCGCGTCGAGCGCCGCGCGCGGGAACTCGACGACGAGCAGCTCATGCCCGGTATGGAGATCGAGCAGATAGGGCTCGTCAACCGAGCACAGCGCGAAATCTCCGGCGTGGATCTCGGCGTCTCGCCCGCGCTGCAGCTGAAGACTCGATCCGCGGCGTTGGAAATGGAGGATGACGCGCTCCTCTCCGCCGGTGTGGACCGGAGCGCGGCCGACCACCGACGCCGCCGAGCGCGGGCGGATCATCGCGAGATCGCCAACCGTCCAGCGCCACATCTCGGCCTTGAAGCCCTCGGCTGGCGCGTTAACGTAGGTTCCCGCATAGATTTCGGCGGCGAGCTCGTTCCAGAAGTGGAGCCGCTCGCGCGGCGCGACGCTGGCCGTGTCGAACTTCTCAATCGCTGACATCTCTGCGTCCCCTGTCTAAGTGGCCAGCCCCGCGAACGCCGCCCGGCGCGCCACGATGCGCGGTGCGGTTTCCTTCAACCCCATCGCGAGCAAGCCCGCCCCGAGCGTCAACCCCAGCATGATCCACAGCGGCGCGGCGAGCCCGAAACGGTCGGCCGCCGCTCCCGCCACGAAGGGGCTCAGCACGCCGCCCAGGATCTCGCCTGTGCCCATCACCATCCCCATCACCGTCGCGATGTGGCGCGCGTCGACCGTCTCGGAAGGAACCGTCGCCATGAACAGCGGGAAGATGCCGGTGAGCGCCCAGCCGAAGAAAAAGATCGCGGCGAGCACCCAGGCCGAGCCGTCGAAATAGAGCGCGCCGAGCGGAAGGATGACGCCGAGCAGCGGCGCGGCGATCATCACCGGGCGGCGCCCGATCAGGTCCGAGATGCCCGGCACGACGAAGGCGCCGATCCCCGCCGAGATGCCGAGCGTCGCCATCAGCCACTTGACCGTGTCGGGATCGAAGCCGCGCAGCTGGGTCAGGATCAGCGGCATGAACGCCCAGCACACGACGAGATAGGAAACGAGCAGGATCGCGATCAGCGCGCAGAGCAGGATGTTGCGCTGGCCGAATGCCTGGCCGAGCGTGAGCTTCTCGCGCGGTGCGCCGGGCACGCCTTCGCCCGAGCGCTCCTTGACCAGCATCAACACCAGCACGGCGCTGATCAACCCGGGCGCGGCGGCGAGGAAGAAGGCGTCGCGCCAACCCCAGGCGAGCGCGACCGGGATGAGGATCAGCGGCGCGGCCGCCGATCCGAGCAGGTTGGAGCCGAGGTTCTGCGTGACGCCCATCGCGAGGCCGCGCCGCTCGGGCGATACCTCCTCGGCAACCAGCGAATGGCTGATCGGCAGCACGCCGCCCTCGGCGAGGCCCATCAGCAGCCGCGCGGCGAGCAGCATCGCGAACGAGGAGGCGAGACCCGACGCCACCGAGCAGAACGAGAACAGCACGGTCGCGAGCACGATGATGATCTTGCGCTTGCCCGTCCGATCGGAAAGCCAGCCGACGAAGAAGCCCGCGAGCGCCCAGGTCAGCGACAGCGCCGAGCCGAGCAGCCCGACTTGGGTGAAGCTCAGCCCGAGATCGGGTTGAACGAAGGGCATCAGGAAGTTGAGCGCGTTGCGATCGAAGAACAATATCCCGAAATTGAGGCTGAGCAGCCCTACGAGCATGGCTTGATAGCCCCCCGACCGGCGTTCACCCTCCGTCATCCGTCGGCCCTCGTCACAGGAACGGCCGTACGGGGTCGCTGCCGTCCCAGATGGTCGAAGCGTGCCAGAACCGCGTAAAGGCGGCGTCCATGCCCTGGGTCGCGGCGATCAGCTCGACATAGCCGGGCTTGTCGCGCCCGCCGTCCATATAGGCGACCTTTCCCCCGGTCGGCACCCCGGCCTTGAAGGCGAGCGTATAGCCGCGTGTCTCGTAGAGCGGGATCCAACCCTCGACATCGGGGCAAGCGACGCCGAGGTGATGAAAGCCGAAGCCGTCGCGCTCGATCGCCTCGCGATAGACCGAAGGCGCGTCGTCGAGCGGCCGGATCAGCTCGATGTTCATATGGCCGGCGAAGCCCATCGCGATGCTCACCGTCGCCTCGGACGCGCGGCCGCGATAGACGGGGTCGTCGCCCGTCCAGCGGTCGAGCAGGAACCACGGCCCCGTGCCCGTGTCCCGGATCCAGAAGTCGATCGCCGCGCGGATATCCTCGACGACATAGGCCATTTGCATCACGCCACCGACCGGCTGGCCGAAGCCGAGCATCATGCTCATGCCGCTTCCCTTTCGATGACGCCTTCCGCGATGCCGAGGAGCGCTTCGACCAGCGCATCTGGGCAGGTCAGAAAGGGTGAGTGGTCGCTATGCAAGGTTGTCACGCTCGCGACGGGCTGCGCGGCCTGCATCGCGCGCTGCTGCGCAAGCGGGATCGCGCGATCCTCGTCGCATTCGATATAGTGGCGCGGGATCGAGCCATAGCCGGCGTCGCCGAGGTCGAGCGGCGTAGCGAGCGGCGCGACGGGCTCGGGCGCGAGTCGCGCGCAGGCGTCAACGCGCGCCGGCTCGGGCGAAAGATGATAGAAGGCGGCGGCCGCGCCCTCGGGCGTCAGCGCCAGCGCCGCCCCACCCGCAAGCGGCGAGAGGCCCGCTTCGAACGCCGCGAGCCGCGGCACATCGGCGACGAGATCGTTGAGGCTCCGTCCCGGCGGAATCAGAAAAGCGCTGATGTAGACAAGCGCGGCGATCGCCTGGGGAGCGCGCTCGCCCGCCTGACTGATCACGATACCGCCGCGGCTGTGGCCACAGAGGATGACGGGCGAATCCTGCGCGCGAGCGAGGCGCGCGACGAATTCGGCCCAGCCTTCGAGCGTGACCGCCGCAAGCGTCGCGTCGTCGCCGCCAATGCCGGGAAGATCGGGCGCAACCAAGGTGTGGCCCTCTGCTTCGAGCCCCTCGCGCAGCGGCTCGAACGACCAGCCGCCATGCCACGCGCCGTGGATCATCAAATAGGTCGCCATCAGCGCCTCATCGCCGCGACGTTCGGCTTAGACACGGATCACCACCTTGCCGAACAGCGCCTCGGACGCCTGATAGCGATAAGCCTCGACCGCCTCCTCGAAGGCGAAGACGCGATCGACCACCGGCCGGATGCCGTTGGCGTCGATCGCGGCGTTGAGCCGTTCGGCCATGCCGCGCGACCCGACGAAGATGCCGCGCAGCGACGCGCCCTTGAGCATCAGCGCATGGGGGGCGGTGTCGCCTTCGCGCGTGAGCACCCCGATCAGCGCGACCTCGCCGGTGAAGCCCACCGCCGCCATCGACTGCGCGAGCGTTCCCGCGCCGCCGACCTCTACGACATGCTCGACCCCGGTCTTGCCGCTCAGCCGCGCCGCCTCGGCGCCCCAGCTCTCGACCGCGCGATAGTTGATTCCGTGCGCTGCGCCGAGCGCCCGCACCCGCTCGAGCTTCTCGTCCGACGAGGAGGTCGCGAACACCGTGGCGCCCGCCGCCCTCGCGATCGCGAGCGCGAGCAGCGAGACGCCGCCAGTGCCGAGGATCAGCACATGCGCGCCGGGGCGCACGGGCCTTGGCCCTTCCATTAGCGCGTTCCACGCGGTGACCCCAGCGCAGGGCAAGGTCGCCGCCTCTTCGAAGCTCAGCGACCGCGCAATATGGACGACGCCGCCCTCGGGCAGCGTCACATATTCGGCGAGCATCCCCTTGGCGGGTGGCGCGCCGAGCGCGGGACCGACGTCGGGCCGCGGCGGCCCGTCCCACCAGTTCTGGAAGAAGGCTCCCGCGACGCGGTCGCCGGGGGCGAAGCGCGTCACGCCCTCGCCCACTGCCTCGACCTCGCCGGCGCCGTCCGACAGCGGCGTGATCTCGCGATCGACGCGTCCGCCAAAATAATTGCCGGTGACGATCGCCTGGTCGCGATAGTTGAGCGAGCAGGCGCGCACGCGGATCAGCACCTCGCCGGGGCCGGGCGCGGGCTTGTCGGCCTCGACCAGCGAAAGATCATCGAGTGAGGATGCGCCTTGCGCGAGCCGCCACGCCTTCATCGACCTGCCCTCCTCGTCTCCGACTGGCAAAGCCGGAGGCTCGCGGCAATCGCCGGGCGTTTCCCTAGATGAAATCTCGATTGTTATTACGCATATCGATACCCGTTCAGCGCACCGCCAGCCGCTCATAGGCGCCGCCGATCCCTTCCGCGGTGTCGCGCAACGCCTGATAGTGCCGCCGCACCACCGTCTCGGTTTCGACGCGGCGCGACGGCCAGGTGATGTTGAGCGCGGCGACCGCTTCGCCATGGACGCGGATCGCGACCGCCATCGAGCGACGGCCGTCGCGGACCACCGCCTGCTTGTTGCGATCGGGCCAGGAGAACAGCGGATCGCGCAGCGAATAGCCGCGCGCGCGGAAATCGGCGAGCATCGCGCGCAACGCCTGCTCTTCCCCGTCGGTCGCGTTGGGCGGCCGCAGCCGCGCGATAATCGCGTCGCGCTCGCGGTCGCCGCAGGCGGAGAGATAGGCGCGGCCCGTCGCGGTGTGGATGTAGCTCAGCGCGACGCCGACGGGGCCGAGAATCGCCGAATCGAGCCGCAGCAGCGGGCTGTTGGTCTCGATGATCTCGACATGGTCGAGCCGCGGCGCGGCAAGCACCGAGGGCCAGTTCACCCGCGCGCTGAGCGCGGCCATCGGGGCGGAGGCGATCTCAGCGAGCGTCTCGGAAATGTCGCGCGCGACGCTCTCGGTGAGCGTGTGGCTCGCAAGCCAGGCGCCGTCGGCGATGCGCTGCCAGACCAGCCCCTTTTTGGCGAGCGTGACGAGGATGCGAAGCAAGGTCGCCTTGGGCAGGCCGAGGCGGAGATGGAGATCGTGGAGGCTGACGGCGCGGCTGCGACGGATCTCGAAGAGCACGTCGACGCCACGCTCGAGCGCGCG
The DNA here is from genome assembly GCA_014380205.1 of Sphingomonadaceae bacterium. GTDB lineage: Bacteria > Pseudomonadota > Alphaproteobacteria > Sphingomonadales > Sphingomonadaceae > Parasphingopyxis. Next base: position 2,875 of record JACMKH010000090.1, on the reverse strand, counting down.
GATCACTTTCACTTTCTGCTGCATGCGCCGGCTCGTTTCACTCCGTGCAACCTATCGCTGCTTTTCGGCCGTTGCAATCTTGAAGCGCTCTTGCCGCCGCGCGATGCCCGACTCGCGCTGCCCCGGCGAAGAGGATGCGATGGACACGCCCAAAGTGCTGCTGATCGTGACGCAGGACACCAAGGAGGAGGAATGCCGCTTCATGCGCCAAACGCTCGAAGCGGCGGGGTGCGAGGTGATCCATATGGACCCGAGCATCCGGCGCACGGTCGGCGGCGCCGAGATCGGCCCCGCGGCCATCGCCGGGGCCGCGGGCAAGACGATCGAGGAAGTCCGCGCTCTCGGCCATGAGGGCAAGTGCCAGGCGGTGATGATCGAAGGCGCGCTCAAGCTCGCGGCCGATATCGCGCCGGAACTCGCGGGGGTGATCTCAATCGGCGGATCGATGGGCACGGGGCTTTCGACCGCGATCATGCGCGCGCTGCCTTATGGCCTGCCCAAGCTGATGGTTTCGACGATGGCCTCGGGCTTCACCAAGCCTTACGTCGGGGTCAAGGACATCGCGATGATGAACGCGGTGACCGATATCGCGGGGCTCAACTCGATCAGCCGCGACGTCTTCCGCAACGCCGCGCTCGCAATGGCGGGAATGGCCAAGGGCTATGACCCGGCGCGGGGGACGGAGAAGCCGCTTGTGCTAATCACCACGCTCGGCACGACCGAGAAATGCACGCGGCGAATCCGCGAGGCGCTCGAGGCCGACGGCGCCGAGGTGATGGTGTTCCACTCGTCGGGCGCGGGCGGGCCGACGCTCGACAGCATCGCCGCCGAGCGCGAGGTCGCGGTGGTGCTCGATCTCTCGCTGACCGAGATCGTCGATCATCTCAACGGCGGCATCGCCGACGCCGGGCCTGATCGAGCGAAGGCCGCCCTCGCGCGCGGCATCCCGACGATCTTCGCGCCGGGCAATGTCGATTTCATCATCGCCGGGCCGCTCGACGTCGCCGAGCAGCAGTTCCCCGGCCGCCGCTACCATGTCCACAACCCCGCGCTGACCGCGGTGCGGACGCGCACCGACGACCTTGAGACGCTCGCCGACCATATGGCGGAGCTGGCGAGGGAGGCGAAGGGGCCGGTCCGGTGGTTCACGCCGTTGAAGGGCTTCTCGCACCATGACAGCCCCGAGGGGCATCTGCTCGATCTCGCCGTGCCGGGGCCGTTCGCGGAGTATCTGGCGTCCGTGATGCCCGAGGGCGTCGAGGTCGAGGCGGTCGACGCGCATTTCAACGATCCTGAATTCGCCGATCGCATCGCCGCGGCGGCGCGCGAATATTTGAAGGCGCCCGCCGCGGCATGAAAGGCGAGCTTCCCATCGGCCCCGAGGACGTCACCGAGATCGTCGCGATTCTCGACGGCAGCTCCTACGACCGGCTCGACGTGCGCACGGCAAGCTTCCGCCTGCGCGTGGCTCGGGCCGAGGGCGCGGACGGGTGGACGCAGGAGTGGGATTTTAGCGACGACGCGCCGGCCGCCATCGCCGAAGCGGAGATCCAGGCGCCCGAAGCCGAGATACCCCAAGGTATGACCGCCGTGCGTGCGGCGCTGCCGGGTACCTTCTACCGCGCGCCGCAGCCGGGCGCACCACCCTTCGTCGCCGAGGGGGACGCGGTCGAGCCCGACACGGTGGTCGGCATCGTCGAGACGATGAAGCTGATGAACCCGGTCAGCGCTGGGGCGGCGGGCAGGATCGCGGCGATCCTCGTCGACAATGCGACGATGGTCGCGGCGGGCGCGGCGCTGATGCTGATCGAATGATCCGCCGCCTGTTCATCGCCAACCGCGGCGAAATCGCGCTGCGCGTGATCCGCACCGCGCGCCGGCTCGGCATCAAGACGATCCTCGGCGCGTCCGAAGCCGATCGCGACAGCCTGCCCGCGCGCCTCGCCGACGAGGTGGCGATCATCGGCCCTGCGCCCTCGCGGGCGAGCTATCTCTCGATCGAGGCGGTGATCGCGGCGGCCAAGGCCGCGTGCGCTGACGCGATCCATCCAGGTTACGGCTTTCTCGCCGAGAACGCCGCGTTCGCGCGCGCGGCGGCGGAAGCGGGGATCGTCTTCGTCGGCCCCTCGCCCGAAGGCCTCGACGCGATGGGCGACAAGCTCAGGGCGCGGAGCGTCGCGATCGAGGCGGGGCTCCCCGTCGTCCCCGGCGGCGAAGCGGCGGACAAGGTCCAAGCACGCGACCGCGCGGAGGAGACCGGCTACCCGCTGCTGATCAAGGCCGTCTCCGGAGGCGGCGGCAAGGGGATGAAACGGGTCGATCAGCCTGCCGGGCTCGAGGCCGCGATCGACCTCGCCATGGCCGAGGCGCGCGCCGCGTTCGGCGATCCGCGCGTCTATATCGAGCGCTTTATCGAGCGCGGCCGGCACATCGAGGTGCAGCTGCTCGGCGACGGGCGTGACGCGATCCACCTCGGCACGCGCGACTGCTCGATCCAGCGACGCTTCCAGAAGCTCGTCGAGGAAGCGCCCGCGCCCTGTCTGCCAGACGACAGGCGCGCCGCGATCGAGCAGGCCGCCGTCCGCCTCGCGCGCCATCTCGGCTATCGGGGCGCGGGCACGGCCGAATTCCTCGTCGACGGCGAGAGCTTCGACTTCTACTTTCTCGAACTGAACGCGCGCATCCAGGTCGAGCATCCGGTCACCGAGGCGATCACCGGCCTCGACCTCGTCGAGCAGCAATTGCTTGTCGCCGACGGCGCGCCGCTCGCGTTGACGCAGGAAATGGTGCGCCCGGCGGGCCACGCGATCGAGGTGAGGATCAACGCCGAGGACTGGCGCGCCGGCTTCCGCCCCGCGCCGGGCCGCGCGACCAG
>JACMKH010000089.1 GCA_014380205.1 Sphingomonadaceae bacterium | reverse complement strand
GTACGCGGCCGTGACGAGGCCATTGTGGCCACCACCGATCACGACCGCGTCGTACGCGTTCGAGGCCATCAGTCAGGCTGCCCGGCGGCCGCGGGCGCGAAGCACTTCGAGCGCCGCGATCCGTCCGTTCGCGCCCATGATCCCGCCGCCCGGATGCGTCGCCGAGCCGCACATGTAGAGCCCGTCGAGCGGCCCGCGATAATCGGCGTAGCCGAGCATCGGGCGCGCGCTGAACAGCTGGTCGAGGCTGAGCCGGCCGTGGAAGATGTCGCCGCCGACGAGCGCGAGCTTGCGCTCGAGATCGAGCGGTGAGAGGATCATCCGGCCGAGTACCGCGTCGCGGAAATTGGGCGCGTAGCGCGTGATCGTGTCGATGATCAGATCGGCGACGGCCTCGCGATGATCGTCCCAGCTCGACCCGTCGGGAAGCACGGGCGCGAAATGCTGGCAGAACAGGCTCGCGACATGTTGGCCTGGCGGCGCGAGGCTGTCATCGATCATGCTCGGCAGCTGCATCTCGATCGCGGGCGCGCGCGCCCAGCCGAATTGTCGCGCGTCGTCATAGGCGCGGTCGAGATAGGCGAGCGAGGGCGCGATGAGGATGCTCGCGGTGTGTTGGCGCGCGGGGCCGACCGAGGGGAGGCAGGTGAAATTGGGCGCCTCGGAGAGCGCGACGTTCATCCGGAAGGTCCCCGAGGCGCATTTCCAGTCGCGCATCCGCCGCGCGAAGGCGGGCGGGAGCAGGTCTTCGGGGATGAGCTGGCCGTAGAGCAGCTTCGGGTTGATGCTCGCGGCGACCGCGCGCGCGGCGATCGACTCGCCGTTTTCGAGCGTCACGCCGGTGGCGCGGCCGTCCTCGACCGTCACCTCGGCGACGGGGTTGTCGGTTCTGATCTCGACGCCGTGCTCGCGGCACGCGGCCGCCATCGCCTGGGTGATCGATCCCATCCCGCCGATCGCATGCCCCCACGCGCCCTCGACGCCGTTGACCTCGCCGAACACGTGATGGAGCAGCACATAGGCCGAGCCCGGCGTGTAGGGGCTCGCGTAATTGCCGGTGAGCGCGTCGAAGGCGAGGATGCCCTTTAGCGGCTCGCACTCGAACCACGAATCGAGCAGCTCGCCCGCGCTTTTGCCGAACAGGTCGAGCAGGTCGCGCTGCCCCTCGATCCCGAGCTTGCGCAGCGTATTGCCGAGCCCGAGCCCTCCGAGAAAATCGCGTACCCCCCCGCCCGCGTTGGGCGGCGTCTTGTGCAGCGTCTCGCGAAGCAGGTGGACGAGATGGCTGAGGCGGCGCTCATATTCGGGCCACGCGGCGGCGTCCTTCTCGGAGAAGCGCGCGATCTCGGCGAGGTTCTCCTGCTCGTCGCGGCTCATCAGGAAATAATTGTCATCGCTGAGCGGCAGGAAATAGGCCATCGGGCGGATGCGGATGTCGAGCCCGTGGCGCGCGAGGTCCATCTCGGCGATCACCTTGGGACTAAGCAGGCTCACCGCGTAGCTCGCGACCGAGTTGCGGAAGCCCGGATGGAACTCCTCGGTGACCACCGCGCCGCCGACGATCCCGCGCCGCTCGAGCACGCAAACCTTGTGCCCCGCGCGCGCGAGATAGAAGGCGCAGACGAGCCCGTTGTGCCCCCCGCCGACGATGATCGCGTCGTATCGCGCCGCTTCCGTCATGCCAGCCTCCGCAGGCTTATTTGACACATGTCCAACAGGAACTCAAGGGCGCGTGAAACCGGTTCCGCCTCCCTCGCGTTGAGGGCGCGCAGCCGGGAGAACGACGCCGTGATCAGCCGCACCGAACGCGCGCATTGGCCCAGCGTGCTCTGGATCGTCCGCCACGGCCAGAGCGCGGGCAATGTCGCGCGCGACGCGGCCCACGCCGAAGGGCTGGCGCGCATCGCGATCGAGGGACGCGACGTCGATGTGCCGCTCTCCGACCTCGGGCGCGCGCAGGCAGAGGGGCTCGGCCGCTGGTTCGCGCGCGGCGAGGGCGAGGGCCGGCCCGAGGTGCTGCTCGCCTCGCCCTATGTCCGCGCGATCGAGACCGCGCGGCTGTTCCGCGACGCCGGAGGCTGCGCTCTCGACGAGGCGATTTGCGTCGACGAGCGACTGCGCGAGAAGGAGTTCGGCATACTCGACGGGCTCACCCGCCCCGGCATCGTCGCCGAATTTCCCGATCAGGCGGGGTTCCGCGACGTGCTCGGCAAATTCTACCACCGCCCGCCCGGCGGCGAGAGCTGGACCGACGTGATCCTGCGCCTGCGATCGGTGCTCGACACAATCTCGCTCCATTATTCGGGGATGCGTGTGATGATCGTCGCGCATCAGGTCGTCGTGCTTTGCCTGCGCTACATCCTCGAGACGCTCGACGAGGCCAAGATCCTCGAGATCGACCGGTTGGGCGACGTCGCCAACTGCTCGGTCACCGAATATCGTTTCGATCCGAAGCAGGGCAAGCGCGGAGGGCTCGTGCTCGCGCGCTACAACGAGACCGCGCCGGTCGAGGAGAGCGCGGCGCCCGTGACCAGCGCGCCCGATCCGATGGTCGCCGCGCGTGGATAGGCTCGATCGCGATTGGCTCGCTGCGCATCCGCTCCCCGTCCACGATCCCGACGCCGACAAGAACGAGCGCGGGCGCGTGCTCGTGATCGGCGGCGCGCGCTTCGTTCCCGGCGCGCTCAGGCTGACCGGAGAGGCGGCGCTACGCGCGGGCTGCGGCAAGCTCCAGCTCGCGACGATCGACGAGGCGGCGATGGCGCTGGGCGTGCTCGTCCCCGAGGCGGCGATGATCGCGCTCCCGGCAGACGCTGACGGCGAGATCGGCGCGGGCGCGGTCGAGCTGCTGGGCCGCGCGCTCGACAATTGCGATTGCGTGATCCTCGGCCCCGGCATGGTCGATCATGCGCCCGCGACGCCGCTCGTCGAGGCGCTGTTCGACACCCGCCGCGAGAGGCTCAGGATCGTCCTCGACGCCGCCGCGATTACCTGCGCCGCGCATCACCCGAGATCCGAAGCGCGCCGCCTCGTGCTCACCCCCCACCCTGGCGAGATGGAGGCGCTGACCGGCGCGACGGGCGAGGCGATCCTCGACGATCCGGCGCGCGCGGCGGCCGAGGCTGCGGCGAGGTTCGGCGCGGTGATCGTGCTCAAGTCGAGCCGCACGATCGTCGCCGGACCTTCGGGCGAGATCGCGCGCT
>JACMKH010000013.1 GCA_014380205.1 Sphingomonadaceae bacterium | reverse complement strand
TCTCGGCCGCGGTGAGGATCGGGCGCGGGTTCACCGGACGGTGGCGGGGAGCCGGTAGCGGTCGCCCGCGAGCGCGACCTCGATCTCGCGCTCCGATACGGTGCTGACGACCGCCTCCTCGGCGCCGTCGGCGGCAATCACGCCGCGCCCGTCGCGCGTCACGAGCAGGCGTCGGAAGCCGCCGTCGGGATGGCGAATGGTCAGCACGAGGCCATTGGGGCTTTCGACCTGCTCGAGCGTGCAGTCGGGCGCGAACCGCGAAGCCCCCGCGAGCGCGCAATAGGCAAGCCCATTGTCGGCGGCGCGCGCGCGCGCTTCGGCTTCGGAGGCGAGCAACGGATCGACCGCGTTGTCGGCGGCCTCCTCGCCGGGCCCGCCGCACGACGCGAGCAGCAGCGCGAGCGCCGCGCTAGATATCCGCGTAAACATGCGTCTCGGCCTTCGCCCCCGGGTGTGTCGTCGCGCCGAGCCAGGCGGGGCCGACGTTCTGCGCATAACGCCACAGCGCGCCCGACTGGTAATCGGTTGCGCGTGGCATCCAGCGCGCGCGGCGCTTGGCGAGCACGGCATCCTCCACCCGCAGGTCGATCGTTCCCGCCTCGGCGTCGATCGCGATGAGGTCCCCGTCCTCTATCAGCGCGATCGGCCCGCCCTCGGCCGCCTCGGGGCCGACATGGCCGATGCAGAAGCCGCGCGTCGCGCCCGAGAAGCGACCGTCGGTGATCAGCGCAACCTTCTCGCCCATGCCGAGCCCGTAGAGCGCGGCCGTGGTCGAGAGCATCTCGCGCATCCCCGGCCCGCCCCTGGGTCCCTCGTAGCGGATGACGATGACCTCGCCCTCGGCGATCGCGCGCGCTTCGACCGCGGCGAAGGCGTCCTCCTCGCAATCGAAGCAGCGCGCGGGCCCCTCGAACTGGAGCCGGTGCATCCCCGCGACTTTCACGATCGCGCCCTCGGGCGCGAGGCTTCCCCTGAGGCCGACGACGCCGCCGGTCGGAGAGATCGGCGTCCGCACGTCGTGGATCACCTTCTGCTCGGGGTTCCACGTCACCTCATGGATATTCTCGGCGAGCGTGCGCCCCGTCACCGTCATGCAGTTGCCGTGGAGCAGCCCCTCGGCGAGCAGCGTCTTCATCGCCATGTAGACCCCGCCCGCCTCGTGCATGTCCTTCGCGACATAGCGCCCGCCCGGTTTGAGGTCCGCGATATAGGGCGTCGTGCTGAACTGCTCGGCGACGTCGAACAGCGTGAACGCGATTCCCGCCTCGTGCGCCATCGCGGGGAGGTGAAGCGCGGCGTTGGTCGATCCGCCGGTTGCCGCGACGATTCGCGCGGCGTTCTCGAACGCCTCGCGCGAGCAAATGTCGCGGGGGCGGAGATTCGCCGCGAGCAGCTCCATGACCTGCCGCCCCGCCGCGACGGCGATCTCGTCACGCCCGCGATAGGGTGCTGGGACCATATTGCTGTTGGGCAGCGACAGCCCGATTGCCTCGCCGACGCACGCCATGGTGTTGGCGGTGAACTGGCCGCCGCACGCGCCATGGCCCGGACAGGCGACCTTCTCCAGCGCGGTCAGCGCGGCGAGCGGACAGTTGCCGGCGGCGTGCTGGCCGACCGCCTCGAACACGTCGACGACGGTGACGTCGCGGCCCTCGTAGTTGCCCGGCAGGATCGAGCCGCCATATACGAAGATCGACGGCACGTTGAGCCGCAGCATCGCCATCATCATGCCCGGCAGCGACTTGTCGCACCCAGCAAATCCGACCAGCGCGTCGTAGCAATGGCCGCGCACCGAAAGCTCGACCGAATCGGCGATCACCTCGCGGCTCACGAGCGAGCTCTTCATCCCCTGATGGCCCATCGCGATCCCGTCGGTGACGGTGATCGTGTTGAAGCGGCGCGGCATGCCGCCGCTCTCGATCACCCCCTCGCGGCAAACGTCGGCCTGCGCGTCGAGCGTGGTGTTGCACGGCGCGCTGTCGTTGCCCGCCGAGACCACGCCGACGAAGGGCCGCGCGATCTCCTCCTCGGTCAGCCGCATCGCGTAATAATAGCTGCGGTGCGGGGCGCGCTCCGGGCCGACCGAGACGTGGCGGCTGGGCAGGCGCGACTTGTCGAAACGCTCGGTCATCGGCCCGCTTTCGCGATGATGACGGAGACGGTCAAGCCAGCGCGTCGCGCGTCTCGGCGATCACCCGCGCGAGGATACCGGCCCATTTCCGCGCGCCCGCCTCGTCGCCGATCAGGTCGTTGCGCACCTCGATCGCGAGATACGGAAGCCCGCGCGCCTCGGCGTGGCGATTCATCGTCGCGTTGAGCAGCTTCCCCGAATAAGGCTCGTTGTCGCCGACGCTCAGGCCAAGCGCCTCGAGCATCGGCAGCGCGATGCGCGGCGCGCGCTCGTCGCGGTTGTAGAGCAGGCCGACCTGCCAGGGGCGGTGCGCGTCGGGCGCGGTCGCGAGCGCGGGCGTGAAGCTGTGCAAGGTGAAGAGCATCGTGGGGCGCAGCGCCTCGATCACCTGGTCGATGTGCGCGTGATACGGATCCCAGAAGCGCGCGAGCCGCGCCTCGCGCGCGGGCGGATCGATGTCGTGGTTGAGCCCGATCCGGCGCCCGTCGCTCGCGTGCGGAATCACCGCCTCATGGTCGCGCTCGCGATGGAGATCGACGACGAGGCGCGAGACCTGGCCGAGGACGCCGTGGCAACCGAGCCGCGCGCAGACGCGCTCGGCCAGCGCGGCGACGCCGATGTCGAGTGCGATATGGAGCTCGAGCCAGGCGGGATCGATGCCGAGATCGACGTCGGGCGGGACCGCGTTCGAGGCATGGTCGGCGAGCATCAGCAGCCCGCTCGCGCGATCGCCGGGGATGTCGCGGAACGGCGCGTCCATCGAAGCCGGTTGCCGCACCGCGCCGATAATGTCACCACCGCGCGCATGACCAAGATGGTGACGAGACGCGAAGCGCTGGGCGGTATCGCCGCGACGGCGCTGCTCGGCATCGCCGGCTGCGCGCCGGCGCCGCGCATTACTGCGGTCCCCACGGTACGCGACGCCGAGCCGATCCTCGCCGCCGAGGCCGACCGGCTGATGCAGCTGCTCCCCGAAACCGCGGCCTACAATGGGGTCGCCGAGGCGCTCGACGGCGGGCCGCTCGCGCGTCGGATGAACGACTATTCGCCCGCGGGCGAAGCCGCCCGCCGCGCGGCCTTCGCCGCGAGCGAGACG
>JACMKH010000088.1 GCA_014380205.1 Sphingomonadaceae bacterium | reverse complement strand
GCTGAACGGCAGCACGGCGGCGACGCGCGCGGCGATACTCGGGCGCGGCGCTCGGCGGACCGACTTGCGTCTCGGCGCCGCGCGCTTGGCTGTCTGCGATCCGCGGCGAACGGTTTTGGCGTTGCTCATAACGCTTCCTCCACGATCCGCTGGACGAGGTCCTCGTAACTCATGCCCGCTTGCCGGGCCTGCTCGGGGACGAGGCTGAGCGGGGTCATCCCCGGCTGGGTGTTGACCTCGAGCAGATACAGCCCGGCCTCGCCGCGCTCCTCGTCCCAGCGGAAATCGGCGCGGCTCGTCCCCTTGCAGCCGAGGATGCGGTGCGCGGCGAGCGTCGTCGCCTTGCACGCCTCGGCGATGCCGACGGGAATTTCGGCGGGGCAGACATGGCGCGTCAGCCCTTCGGTGTACTTGGCGTCGTAATCGTAGAAGCCGCGCGTCGGCAGCAGCTCGGTGACGCACAGCGCCTCGTCGCCGATCACCGCCGTGGTCAGCTCGCGCCCCTTGATGAAGGGCTCGGCGAGCAGCGCGGCGAAATCCTGCCACGGCCCCTCGACGTCGCGGCCGATCGGGTTGCCGTAATTGCCCTCGTCGGTGACGATCGCGACGCCGACCGACGAGCCCTCGTTGACCGGCTTCAAGACATAGGGGCGCGGCAACGGATCGATCGCATAGAGGCTCTCGCTCTCGACGACGCGCCCCTCGGGCATGCGGATGCCGTGCGGCACCAGCGCCTGCTTGGTGAGTTGCTTGTCGATCGCGATCACCGAGGCGACCATGCCGGAGTGCGTGTAGGGAATCTGCATGAGATCGAGCATGCCTTGCACCGTGCCGTCCTCGCCCGGCGTTCCATGAAGCGCATTGAACACGACGTCGGGGCGCACGCCGGCGAGCACGTTGGCGACGTCGCGCCCCATGTCGATCCGCGTCACGCGATGCCCGAGCGCCTCGAGCGCCTCGGCGACGCCCGCTCCCGAGGAAAGCGAAACCTCGCGCTCGGCCGACCAGCCGCCCATCAGGACCGCGACGTGGAGGCTCATGCCTCTACCCCCACTCTCTGAATCTCCCACTCCAGCCCGACGCCCGAATGCTCCTTGACTCGCTGCCGCACCTCTTCGCCGAGCGTCTCGATTTCGGCAGATGTCGCGCCGCCCGTGTTGATCAGGAAATTGGCGTGCTTCTCCGAAACCTGCGCCGCGCCGACCATCAGACCGCGGCATCCCGCCGCGTCGATCAGCCGCCACGCCTTGTCGCCGGGGGGATTCTTGAAGGTCGAGCCGCCGGTGCGCGAGCGCAGCGGCTGTGAGGCCTCGCGCTCGGCGGCGATGCGGTCCATCTCGGCTCCGATCGCGGCGGGATCGCCGGGTGCCCCCTTGAATAGCGCCTCGACGACGACCGCGCCCTCGGGAACGGCGGAGTGGCGGTAGCTGTAGGCGAGGCGCTCGGCGGGCCAGGTTTCGACGCTCCCGTCGCGCAGCACGAGCACGGCCTCGACGAGGATGTCGGCGACCTCGCGCCCATAGGCCCCGGCGTTCATCCGCGCCGCGCCGCCGACCGTGCCTGGGATGCCGCGCAGGAACTCGAGCCCGGCGATCCCCGCGTCGCGCGCCCTGGTCGCCACGGTGATCCCCATCGCGGCGGCGCCCGCGCGGACGCTGTAGCCGGTCTCGATGGCGATTTTGGCGAAGGATTTGGGGAGGCGGATCACGACGCCGGGGACGCCGCCGTCGCGAACGATGAGGTTCGAGCCGACGCCGACGGGGAGGAGGGGGATCGCGGGGTCGAGCGCGGCGAGGAAGTGGGCGAGATCGTCGACGTCGGCGGGCCGGACGAGCCATTCGGCCGGACCGCCCGCGCGGAACCAGATGAAATTGGCGAGGGCGCCGTTGGGTTCGACAGTCCCCCTCCCGCTTGCGAGAGGGGTGAGGGGTGTGGGTACGAGATGGTTGGTCGCGAGATCGGACCCCCGACCCCCGACCCCTCCCGCAAGCGGGAGGGGAGCGATGACCGACGCGCTCACGCCGCTTCCCTCACGCCGTCAATCGCGCCCGCGAGGCCCGCCGCCCAGCGCGTGATGTCGCCCGCGCCGAGGCATACTACGATGTCGCCCGCCTCGAGCATCTCGCCGAGCTCCGCCGCAAGCGCCGTCTCGTCGGCGATCGTATGCGCGGCATGGTGGCCACGCTGGCGCAGGCCCTCGACGAGCGCTCCGGAGGAGATGCCCGCGATCGGTTCTTCGCCCGCCGGATAGACGGGTGTCACGTAAACAATATCGGCGTCGTTGAACG
>JACMKH010000087.1 GCA_014380205.1 Sphingomonadaceae bacterium | reverse complement strand
CCCGAGCGTCACCTCGCCCGCGACGCCCGCGACGCCCTCGCCCGCGCCCTCGGACCGGCTCCAGCGCGCGCGCGACAAGCTCAACGCGGGCCAGGTCGATTCGGCGCTCGCCGAGGTGCTGCGGCTACCCGGACAGGCGGCGGCGGCGCAATGGATCGCCGACGCGCGCCGCTATGTTGCGGCGAGGAACGCGCTCGACCGGATCGAGACAGTCGCGCTGATCGAGCCGCGGATGGCGCGGCGCAGGGAGCGCGAGGCCGAAGCGGCGGTGGAGGAGGCAGCGGAGTAGGCCTCCCCTCCCTGAAAGGGAGGGGTCGGGGGTGGGTGCGAGCGCGCAGCGCGAGCTTGCAGCGCAGCCCCGCCGGGAACAGCGCCGTCAGGGGCGTCGAGCCCCTGCCGTCGCTACACCCACCCGTTAACCCCTCCCTTCCAGGGAGGGGGTGTGATCTCGCGCCGCCATCGCAATAACCCGTTGCGCCTGCACGAGATGCGGCCGATCGAGCATCCTGCCATCCATGCCCAACGTCCCCGCGCCGGGGTTGGCCTCGAACAGCGCGACGATGCGCCGCGCCTTCTCGACTTCCGCCTCGCCGGGCGTGAAGGCGGCGTTGATCACCTCGACCTGATCGGGGTGGATCGCGAGCTTGCCGGTGAAGCCCTCGCGCCGCCCCGCCTCGGCGTCGGCGCGTAGCCCCTCGGCGTCGCGGAAGTCGCCCCACAGCCCGTCGACCGGCTGCACCCCCGCCCCCACCGCCCCCGCGAGGCAGAGCGAGCGCGCCATCCGGTAGGTGAAGGCCAGATTGCCCTCGCCATCGAGCTTGCTCGTTGCCCCGAGCGCCGAGGAGAGGTCCTCCGCCCCCCAGGTCATCGCGGCCAAGCGCTCCCCCGTCCCGCCGTAGCTGTCGAGATGAAACAGGCTGCGCGGCGTTTCGGTGACGATCGCGGCGATGCGGATTCCCGCCGCGACGCGCGCCCTGCCCTCGTGCAGCTCGAGCAGCCGCGCGAGCAGCTTCACATCCTCGCCGCTCTCGGACTTGGGGAGCATAACGCCATGAGGCCGCGCGGCGGTGATCACCTCGAGATCGGCCTCGGCGCCGCCCTGCGGCAGCGGGTTGATCCGCACCCAGCGCTGCTGCGCGCTTGGCTCCGCCGTGCGGAGCAGCTCGACGACGCGTTCGCGCGCCTCGGGCTTCACGTCCTCGGCGACCGAATCCTCGAGATCGAGGATGATCGCGTCGGCCGCGCTCGCCATCGCTTTCGCGATCTTGCGCTCGCTGTCGGCCGGCACGAACAGCCAGGAGCGCGGATCGAAGGTCATGCCGGGCGCTTGCGCATCAGCACGGTGCGCTCGCAGCGCGCGACGGTCTCGCCGCGCTGGTTGGTCGAGACATGGCGGAAGGTGACGAGGCCCGCATCCGGGCGCGATTTGCTCTCGCGCAGAGCGATCACCTCGGTCTCGGTCTTGAGCGTGTCGCCGATAAACACCGGGGCCGGAAAGACGACATCGTTGAAGCCGAGATTGGCGACGAGCGTGCCGACCGTGGTGTCGGGGACCGAAACGCCGACCATCAGGCTGAAGGTGAAGCAGCTGTTGACGAGGATTTGGCCGAACTCGGTATCCCTGGCCGCCTCGGCGTCGAGGTGGAGCGGCTGGGTGTTGTGGGTGAGCGCCGAGATCAGCAGATTGTCCGTCTCGGTGACGGTGCGGACGACCTCATGAGCGATTGTGTCGCCCACGCTCCATTCCTCGTAGAATCGCCCGGCCATGCGCGCCTCCCTTGCTGCCGCCGCGTCATGGCAAGAAGCGGACGCGGATGAAAGAGCCGGTTCCAGCTCAGGTGGCGTCGTGGAAGATGATGCCCAATGTGTGGCGCGATCCCGCGCGGACGCGGCTGACGCCGTGGCGCATCGCGACGCGGTAATCGCCGCGGCCTCCCGCGACCGGACGGCTGTTGACCGCGAAGACAACGGCGTCGCCCCGGCCGAGCGGGACGACCTCGACGCGCGACTGCATGCGCGGGCGCTGCTCGGTCAGCACGAACTCGCCGCCCACGAAATCCGCGCCGGGCTTCGAGAGCAGAATAGCCAGCTGGAGCGGGAAGACGTGCGCGCCGTAGAGATCCTGGTGGAGGCAATTGTAGTCGCCGGCGCCGTAGCGGAGCATCACGGGGGTCGGGCGCGTCTGGCCGGCGGCGTGGCAGCGCGCGAGGAAATCGGCGTGGCGCGCGGGAAAGCGCGGCGCGAGGCGCATACGCTTGTGCCAAGCATTGGCGATCGGCGCGAGGCGCGGGTAGATCCGGGTGCGCATCGTCTCGACCAAGGGCGGTAGCGGATAGGTGAAATAGCGGTATTCGCCGCGCCCATAGCCGTGCCGCGCCATCACCACGCGGCTGCGGAAGCGCGCGTCCTCGTCGTAGAGCGCCGTCATGGCGTCGCAGCGCGCGGCGTCGAGCAACGCGGGGAGCGTCGCCCAGCCTTGCGTGTCGAGATCGGCGGCGAGGGCGGGCCAGTCATAGGCGTCGAGCTTGGGCATCATTGCGATCTAGCCGCACCGGGCACCCCACGCATCCCGGCGCTTGCGACCGAACCTCAGTAGATCACCGTCACCACGATCGTATCGACATAGGCGCCCGAATTGACCGTCTGGCCGCTGAATACGCGGCCATAGACGTTGATCGTGTCATCGACGATCCGTTGGCCGTTGAAGCTGCGCGTGACGTTGGTCGAAACGCCGGTCCCGTCGCCCCAGACCTGGGCGTGCGCGGCGTCGCGGAAAAGATTGTATTGAAGCTGGGAGCTCCCGCCAACCATTCGTCGCGTCGCATAACCGCCCGAGCCTCCCGCGCTCAGATTGACGACAAAGGACAACGGTCGAGGCTGGCTCTGGATGCACTCGACGTTGACCATCCCCGCTATATCGAGGTTGGCCGGGGCGAGCGGATTGTAGTTGCCAAAGTTGACGCCGCTCGCGCTGACCCCGCACACGCACGTCGATTGGGCGTGGCACGCCGCCCTCGCTGGCCCGAAGGCCACGAGCTGCGCGATTATGGCCAGTAGCAGCGCGATGACCCGCCCGCGCGTCATGCGCTCACCCCCAGAACACACGGGATCGGCCCGATCCGCGGCAGCGGCTCGTCGGGAAGCGCGCCTAGAGTCGCGCGGCACACGCCTTCGCCCGTGTTCACCTCGATGGTCATGCCGCGCGCCGCGTTGGGGAGGAACAGCTCGCCATCATAGCCGACGAACGCGCTTTGGCCATCGCCGAGCCGCGCGCTCGCCCCCGCGCGCACGGCCGTCCCGTCGGTCATGTGGAGGATCAGCGTGGCGGGGCGGGCGGCCGCGACCTCGAAGCGGGCGAGCGCGGCGCCGCGATAGCGCGGCACGACGATCAGCGTGTCGCTGGCCATGCGCGCCTCCATCGGCAGGTCCGACGGGGCGAGCGCGATGCGGTTCTCCTCATAGGGGCGCAGGTTGGGGATCACCGCGCGGCCTTTCGCATCGGTACGTCCCACGAGGCGATTATCCTGATAAATCCGCACATTGGGTTGATCGGGTACCTCGACGAGGCCGAGCCCGCCCTCGACGCGGCGGCTGGCATGGGGCCGCCCTCCCGCCCACAGCAGCCCGCCGCTCGCCTGGAAGCGCGCGCCGGTCTCGCCGCTCGCGTGCGCAACCTCGATCGCGCCTTCGCCGAAGCCCGCGCGCCATGACAGCTCGCCCTGCGCGCGCGTCTGCTCGCCTTGGTTGGCGTAGAGGCGATAACCGAAGCCGCGCGAGGTCGGCGGCATGTGGCGGTATTCGGCGGCGCGATTGTTGTTGTCCGCCTGGGCATAGCCGCTCGAGCGCGGGCCGAAGGCATAGGTGAGGGTCGCACCGAACGTGGTTTCGCTGCCCTGCCCCCGGGTTGCGCTGCGTATAGCGAAAGCGCCCAGGTAGGCCCGTTCCGTGAGCCCGACATTATAGCTGAGCGACGCAACACGCGTTCGCGAACGCGTCGCGAAAGCAAGATCGGTGTAGGAGACGCCTAGATTGCCGAAGCGACCGAGCGAAAGCCCGCCGCCCAGCTGGATTTGGCGCATGATCCGCTCGCTGTCGCCATTTATCCCGAGTTGGTCGAAGTTGCGCGTCGCGCGCTGGTAGCTCGCCGAAAGGCTCCAGCGCGGGGTTACCCGACTGAAGCCGACGCGCCATAGCGCGCCCGTCCCCTCCTTGCCCTGCGAGGCCGCGCCGGCGAGTGAGAATTCGCCGATTCCGGCCCAGACCAGGTTCGCGCCGCCGCCCGCCATGCGCACGTCGCCGCTGAGCTCGGCGCGGCTCTCGAGCGTCATCCAGTCGGTTACGCCGCGCCGATAAGTACCCGCGATAAAAGAATTGTCGTACGAAAAGCCGCGCACGCCATAGTCGCGGCGCTCGGCCCCCGCCTCGGCCGACCAGGCGGCGAGGCCGCGCCGGAGCAGCCGGGGACTGACATAATAGGACGAGGTCACCCGCTGCTCGACGCCGAGCGCGTCGCGCACGACCAGCGTCACCTCGCCCGCTCCGGTGACGAGCGGAACCTCGTCGATCGAAAAGGGGCCCTGATCGATCTCGGACTGGAAACGGCGCGCGTTGTCGACCAGCAGCTCGACCTGCGAGGGGATCGTCGCGCGGCCGCGGAAGGTCGGCGTCGGGAAGGTGATGACGCCTGGCTGGAGGCTGAACTCGGTGCCCAGCCGGACCCCGCCGAAGCGGACTTGGCGGCCCCATTCGGGCGCGTCGGTGACCGCGTCGCCCACCGCGAGCCGCGTCGGCCCGCCCGGAAAGTCCCGGATATAGGTCGTGTCGAGCCGGGTGACGCCGCTCCCGCCGCCGCCCGCCTGGACGGTCGCCGTGCTCGTCAACAGCCCCCAGCCCCCCGACGCGCCCATCTCGATGAAGCCGAGCGCCGCGAGCCTTTCGCTATACTGGAGGTTGACGTCATAGTTGACGAACGCCGTGAACGCGCCCTGCGTCGGCCGCGCCGCCGTCGCGGGCGCCGAGAGGCTCATCGCCTCGAAGCGTTCGGGATCGATCGTCAGCGCGAGCCGCTGGCGCGCTTCGTCGAAGAAGACGCGAACGCCCTCGAGCCGGGTCAGGTCGACATAGGATTCGCCCTCGATTTCCGCACGGTAGGCGCGCGCGATGTCGATGCGCAGCGCGCGCAGATCCTCGGCGCGCATCAGCCAGCCGCCGCCGCGCCGCGCGACCATGAACTCGCCCGCGCTCGCCGCCTCGTTGATCGCGACCTCGACGAAGATCAGCTCCTCGCCGGCGGCAGCGGCTGCGGCGAGCGGCTGCGCGATCCCCGCGATAGGGCAGGCGAGCAGGCAAAGTGCGAGGAGAAGAGCCCTAAGGCCGCCCGGCTTCACCCGACGATCCCCCGGCGACGATTTCGGCCGACAACGGATCGCTATCGGTAAGCACTTCTATTCGCAGTCTTTCTCCGGAACGAACCGGTAATGAAACCGCGAAGCTGCGTTCGGTCCGCGCGCCGGGGAGCAGGTAGACCGACATGTCTTCCGCGCCGAGCGGACTGCCGTCGGCGCGCGTGATGGTGAGGCGACTGATCTGGACGTGCGTGTTGCCGCCGTTGGCGAGGCCGAGCATGAGCGCCCCGTCCGAGGGCCGCGCCGACCAGTCGAGCTGAACGCGCGCCGCGGCGGGCGGGACGAAGATCGGGATGCTGATGCGCAGCAGCGCGCGGACCTCGCCGGGCCGCGCGAGTTCGTCGATCGGCACTTCCTCGAGGATCACGCGATAGCTGCGCTCGACATCGCCCGCGCTCGCGCGCAGCCCGAGCCGGGCGAGCTGCTCGTCCCCCGGCGCGATCTCGAAAAGGGGCGGATTGGCGAGCACTTCGCGCGTTTCGGCGAGGACCTCCTCGCCGGCCGCCTGGCTCCACGCATAAACGCGGAGCTGGACGCGCGAGGGCTCGCCGCCACTGTTCCGGACAGTCAGTGTCTGGACGGGCTCGTCGGCCGAAAGCTGGACGCGGACAGGAAACACCGTCAGCGATCCCGCGAGCGCCGGGAACGAGCCCAGGACAGCGGCGGCGACGCCGATCACGGCGCGCCAAAAGGTGCGCCCGTGAAGCATCCTAGTAGGTGACGGTGACCGTGATCGTGTCCGAATAGACGCCGATCGGCACGTTCTGGCTCGCCGGAATCGCGCCATACACGGTCAGCGAGGTAGCGCCGACGCCGGCGGTCTGCGCGGCGGGCGTATCGGTGCCCGCGGTGTTGCCCCAGTTGGTCGTGCGCGCGGCGTCCTGATAAAGGCCGTAGCTCAGCGTGTTCGCGCCGTTGCTCATCCGGCGCGTGCTGACGGTCGCGCCCGAGGCGGTGCCCGCGTTGAGTCCCGTGGTGAACGAGGTGCCGTTGGTGCACAGCACCGAAAGCGTGGTCGAGCCGTTGACCCCCGAGCCGCTGGTCGGATCATAGTTGCCGAAAGCGAGCGGCAGCGCCGAGACGACGCACGCCTTGAGCACGGTCGCGTTGACGGTGAAGGTGGTGGTCGCGGTCGCGGCATTGGCCGAGCCCGCGGTCATCGCCGCCGCGAGCGCGAGCCCGAGCGACGAAATTCTGACGATATGCTTCATGGCGGAAGTCACCCCCCAAAAAACCAGGAAACCCCGCTCCCCGGCCGTTCCTTGCCCTCAAAGGCAAAAGCCAGCGGATTGCTGGCTCGAAGCGCGATTGCCAAAAAAGGGTTTAGGAAGCGTTAAACATTCCCAAATGTTAGGAAGCGCAGGCGAAACGACCCGCTAGAAGACGACGTCCACGCGGGTAGCGGTCGCCTCCTTTTGCGCGCCCGGATCAAGGCCCGAGGTCGCCAACGGCTCGACGGCACGCCGCACCTGATGGGGGCGGGCGGGCGCGCGATCGCCGCAACCGCGCACGACTGGAGCACTATCAGCCAAGTCTATCGTGCAGGGAGCGATGACGGTCACGCTGACCGTCAAGCTGGCCGAAAGGGTGGGCGAAGCAAGCGCCATTCCGGCAATGCCGGCGACAGCGAGCCTCAAGCCCCTCGATCGCATCAGCCCTCTCCGCCGCATTGGTCCACGCGACGACCCTAACAGGCCGAAAAGGTTTGGGTTCCCCGAGAAGATGGTAAACCGATCGAAAACCGACGCGTCGCGCCGACCCGATCCTTGCGAATTGCTGAAACACCGAAATCGGGACGATTCGGCAAGGTGGATCGGCTCGTTGCGAGAAATGGAGCGGGCGATGGGATTCGAACCCACGACCCCAACCTTGGCAAGGTTGTGCTCTACCCCTGAGCTACGCCCGCCCGGCGCCTGCCCTTGCGCATGAGGTGATGGCGAAGCTTCGCCGGCAAGGAAGGCGGCGCGCCTAGCATGCGGCCCGCGCCCCGGCAAGGGCTTGGGTTGCGCGCGGCGCGGGCCCATATAAGGCGCTCCGAAACACCCAGGAGACGCGCGGCGTGGCCACCCAGTTAGGATTGACCGAAGACCAGAAGGCGGAGGTCGAGCGCTTCCGCGCCGAGATCGTCGAGCCCTCGATGGGCGCGCTCGTCATCCTCGATTTCTGGGCCGAATGGTGCGGACCGTGCAAGCAGCTCGGCCCCGTGCTCGACAAGGTCGCGGCCGACTATGCCGACAAGGGCGTGGTGCTCAAGAAGGTCAATGTCGACGAGGACAAGTTCATCGCGGCGCAGTTTCAGGTCCGCTCGATCCCGACGGTCTATGCGATGTTCCAAGGCCAGCCCGTCGCCGATCTGACCCAGGCACGGACCGAGGGCCAGCTCAAGGCGATGCTCGACGAGATATTGCGTCAGCTCCCCATCCAGGGTGAGGCGCAATCGCGCGAGGCCGAAATCGGGCCGTTTCTGGAGATGGGCGAGAATGTGCTCGCCGAGGGCGACGGCGCGCGCGCGGTCTCGCTCTTCGAGCAGGTGCTCGAAATGGCCCCGGGCGAAGCGGCGGCGATCTCGGGCCTCGCGCGCGCCCTGCTCGCGGCGGGTCGCGCGGAAGATGCGGCCGCCGCGCTCGAAGGTCTGCCCGAGGAGGTCGTG
>JACMKH010000012.1 GCA_014380205.1 Sphingomonadaceae bacterium | reverse complement strand
GGCGGCGCGCGCGGGCGGGCGGCGCGCGGGAGTCGCGATGATCGGCGTCGTCGTCATGCTGCTCGCGGCGGGGCTGCTCGAAGGCTTCGGCCGCCAGCTGATCACTGTCGACACCGCGCGCTACGCGATCGCGGCGGTGATGTTCGCGCTGTGGTGCGCCTATTTCTACCTGCCGAGGGCGCGCCATGGCGAGTAGCGCCGAGCTCGCCTTCGCGGCCAAGAGCCAGCGTACGCTGATCACGCCCGAGGGCGTCGACCTGAGGCTCAGGCTCGCAACCGGCGGGCAGCGCGCGGGCGCGTTTATGATCGACTTCCTGATCATCATCGTCGCGCTGATCGTGCTCACCGTCGCCGCGATCTCGCTGTTCGCGGCGGGAAGTGGCGGCGCGGCGCTGATTATCTGGCTGCTCGGCTTCTTCCTGCTCAGGAACTTCTATTTCATCGCCTTCGAGATGGGTCGGCGCTCGGCGACGCTCGGCAAGCGCATGGCGGGCTTGCGCGTCGTGGCGCGCGACGGCGGGCGGCTCACCGCCGACGCGGTGATCGCGCGCAACCTCATGCGCGAGATCGAGGTGTTCCTGCCGATCAGCTTCGTGTTCAGCCAGGGCGCCGAGGGCGTCGACGGCTGGATCGCGCTGCTCGGCTTCGGTTGGGCCGCGATCTTCCTCTTCTTCCCGCTGTTCAACGGCGACCGGCTGCGCGTGGGGGACATTATCGCGGGCACCTGGGTCGTGCACATCCCCAAACGCAAGCTCGCCGCCGATCTCGCCGAGGAGGGCCGCGAGCGGCTCGGCCGCTACGCGTTCAGCGAGGCGCAGCTCGAAGCCTATGGCGTCTACGAGCTCCAGACGCTCGAGACCGTGCTGCGCCAGCGCAACGCCGACACGATGACCGCGGTCGCCGCGACAATCCGCGCCAAGCTCGGCTGGCCCTACGGCGATGACGATTACGACTTCCTTAGCGCCTATTATGCGGCGCTCAACGCGCGCCTCGAGCGCGGCCTGCTGTTCGGCAAGCGGCGGAAGGACAAATGGGACACGGGCGGATAGTAGCTGGCCGGGCTATCGATCTGGGAGAATGGTTAGCAGCGCGTCCAGTCGCCGATCCGGCCCATCGGGTTGACCGTGGCCATCGCGCTTCGATCGATTTCCTGGACGGCGAGCTCGATGGTTTCGCGGTCGCCTGCGAGCGTCAGATATTCGCTTTCGAGCGTCCAGCGGCCCTCGCCCGCCGAGGGCGAAGCGAAGCTGCCGTCCTCGCGGATCGCGGTGGCGTCGGCACAGTCGCCGCTGTCGGTCCAGCGACCGATAATCAGGGCACGGATTTCCTCACTCGGCGACGACGCGACGGCGGACGCCCCATCGTCGTCCGGATCCGCGACGTCCGCTGTTTCCGTCGCTTCCTTTTCATCGGGGAGCGCATTCGCCTCGGCCGAAGCGTCGCCTCGGTCGCCAGCGCTGTCATTGGTTGCGTCGCCGCCGCCGGAACCGCCGCACGCACCGAGCGCGATCAACACGCTCCCGATAGCCAAGGCCCTAAGAGTCCTCATGATCCGCGTCTCCTTGTCGCTAAGCGAAGGAGCATAGTCGCGGCCCCGCGAAAGCGCCAATCGATCACCGGTCAACGGGCTTCCACCAACGCCGGGCGCGCGGCTTGCGCGGGGGAGGGCGCGCGCTATGGTCCGCGCCGACCAATTCCGCCCTTCGAGAGGAATTCCGATGCGCCTCCGGCTGCTCGTCCCGCTGCTTCTTGCCTTCGCCGCCGCGCCGCTCGCCGCGCAGGAGACGCCCGGGACCGCGC
>JACMKH010000086.1 GCA_014380205.1 Sphingomonadaceae bacterium | reverse complement strand
GAGGCGCGCGGCAAGCCGCCCGTGGTGTTCGTCCCCGCGTTTCGCGGCGAGGCGATCGCCGAAAGCCACCCGCATTGCGCCGCCGCGCTGCGCGAGGAGGTGCTCTCGGGGCTCGCGCGCTTTCGCGAGATCCAGCTCATCGCCGACAACCGCCCCGACGACGGCGCGGCGACGGGCGAGCGACGCTCGGATCGCGACTATCAGCTCACCGCGACGCTGCTGCCCGATGGCGAGGGCGTCAAGGTCATCGCGCGCGCCAAGCACCTCGCCGACGGGCGAATCGTCTGGGCCGACACGATGGCGCTCGCCGACACGGGGGCGGCGAAGGGCGTCGAGACGATCGTGCGCCGGATCATCGGCGCCGCGCTCCCCGCCGTCGACGAGGATATCCTCGAGAGCCTGCCCGTCGAGCCCGACGATTTCTACGACCGCTATCTGATCGCCAAGCGCCGCTCGCTGACCGCGAAGGACCACGCCGAGGCGCGCG
Organism: Sphingomonadaceae bacterium; assembly: GCA_014380205.1. Lineage (GTDB taxonomy): Bacteria > Pseudomonadota > Alphaproteobacteria > Sphingomonadales > Sphingomonadaceae > Parasphingopyxis. The sequence goes on along the minus strand of JACMKH010000086.1, from coordinate 2,347 downwards.
CCGCCGCCGCCGCGCTCGAGGCGCTGATCGCCGAGCGCCCCAATTTCGGGCTCGCCTATCCGCCGCTCGTACGGCTCTACAACACCGATTTCTTCTTCACCGGGCTCGGCTCAACCGGCCCCTCCGAACGCGCTCGCGCGCTCGCGCTCGCCAAAGCGGGGCTCGCCGCCGATCGTCGCAACGTCCACGCGCACACCGTGCTCGGCTTCTGCCATCTCTGGCACGACGAGCGCGATCTCGCGCGCCCCTGCTTCGATCAGGCGCTGGCGATGAACCCCTACAATCCCGCGCGCATCAACGAGGTCGCCTCGGGGATGATCTACCTTGGGGAGCTGGGCGAGGCGCGCGCGCTGCTCGCGATGAGCGCGCAGCTCCAGGCGTGGCCCGACGATTCCTATTATGAGGATCATTGCCTGCTCAGCCTGCTCGACGATGCGCCCCAGGAGGCGCTCGGCTTCGCCCGGCGGATGAGCGAGCCGCGCTTCTGGTCGCGCTTCTACGTCGCGCTCGCCGAGGGGCTGGCCGATCCCTCGGGTCCGCGCGCGGCGCTGCGCTCATGGGTGGCGATGGTCGAGGCGCGCTGGCTCGGCGACCGCCCGCCTGCGCGCGACGGGCTCGAAGGCTGGATCGCCTTCCACACGCCGCTCGCGCCCGATCTCAAGCAGCGCTTCCTGGCGCTCGCGCGGCGTGAGCTCGATGCGATCGGTCAGGGTGACGATCCCCCGGAAGCGCGGTCCCGGTCTCGATCGCGAGCGCGCTGATGAAGCAGGTCACGGGGACCGCGGCGCCGATTCGGCCGCCGCGAGCGCCTTGCGTGGCGCGTTCGAGGCAGAGCATCGCGTCGGCCTGCTTCAGCCTGACCACGCCCTGTGGCAGCCACGTTTTGAGCGCGTGCGTCTCCCTATCCGGTAAGTCCGCACGCGCGATGATCGCCGACCAGTCGCGCTCGCCGAAATGGATCGCCAACGCTGCGGCGCGCAACGCGCGTGCGGCCGCGATATCGATGATCCGCGGGCGCGCCGCCGCCGCGAGCGTCGCGCGCACCTCGATCATCGGCTCGCTCAAGGGTTGCCAGCCGAGCGCCTCGGGGGCGTGGATCAGCGCGACCTCGTCGTCGCCCGTGATCCGACCCTGGCGGTAGGCGCGGTAGATCGCGCCAACACCGGTCATCCCGTGGCGGTCGAGCTCGGCGGCGCGCAACGCCCCGATACTCGCCGCGCCGAGCACGCGCGTGCCCGCCTCGATTAACAGCAATATCTCCTTGTGCCAGGGGGCCGGGCGCGCGTCGAAATAACCGTCGATCAGGCAGACCGCGCGCGGCGGGTGCTCGATCAGCCGCAGCAGATCACCCGCCGCGGCGGGCGGCCACCAGTCGAAGCGCGGGTCGGCGGGCCTGACCGCGCGGGGAAGCGATGGCCCGGCGAACACGATGATCGGCCGCTCGGTCATGCGATCGACGCCCGGCGTCGGCGGTCGTGCGCGCCGAGCCCGCAAACGAAGGCGCGCACGACCTCGAAGCCATGCGGTGAGCCGAAATCTACCATCGCGACACGCGGATAGCCGCTTCGCGCGAACGCATCGACGATCGACGCGGCGTCGGTCGGGCCCGGCGCGACATCGTCCCAGTGAACCCCGCGCATCCCCGTCGCCAGCGGCAGCCCGAAGGCGACCACCGCGCCAGCGGCGCGCCGCGCATAGGCCGAGGGCGGCATATCCTCGCGCGCGCCCGCGATCAGCGTCGCGCGCCCCTGGATCGCCTCGGCCAGCGCACGGAAGAGCGCGATCTCGGGGATCGGGTGGCAGCCCGTGCCGTGCACCGCGCGATAGGCGTGCGCGTCCTTGCCATGATCGTTGAGCTCGCACACGAACACCGGCGCGCCGGTGATCGAGGGCGCGCGGTAGAAGCGTGCGGGCGATCCCGCGTGATCGAGCCGCTCGCGCCATTCGCGCAGCCAGCCGAACGGGGCCGTATCGAGCCGCAGCCCATCGGCGGTGCAGGCGAGCATGCCCCGCGCGCTCCACTCAGCCACAGCATCGCGCTCGATGATCTCGTTGAGCGCGACGGCGGTCGCCTCCTCCCGCGTGGCGCCCGCCGCAAGGCCCGTGCTGGTGCGGTCGAACCGGCTGGGCACGCTTCGCGTCAGGTCGAGCGAGACCAGGTCGAACGGCAGATAGAAGCTGTCTCCCGAGCCGAGGTCCTCGGCCGCGACCCAGCTATGCGCTTCCGACGCCTCGGGCGGGGCGTCGCGGTCGCGCGCGAAGTCGGACAGCGCGGGGGCGCGCGCGCGTTCGGGCAGCGCGTCGAAGCGGCAGACCGGACCCTCGGCGTCGAACCGCTCGGCGAGGT
>JACMKH010000085.1 GCA_014380205.1 Sphingomonadaceae bacterium | reverse complement strand
TTCACCGGATCGCCGCCTCCATGCTGGCGGGGAGGGTCACGCGCGGCAGCTCGGCGGCGGGCGGTGCGGCTTCGAATTGCGCGAGCGACGGCTGCGCCTCGTCAACGGGCTGGCCCGCGCGCGTCAGCCCCAGTGAGAGCACCGGCACTGCATCGAGCACCGCGATCCCCTCGCCCGTCCCGTCCCACATCACCGGCGGCAGCGTCCCACCCATCGCCGCGGCCATCTCGGCCATCCCCGGCCGGCCGGGCGCATAGCCCGCGCGGCCATGCCGGTTCCCCGACACCACGACATTGCGCGGGCTCGGATCGTAGCTCGCGTCGTCGAAACTCTGCGGGTAGGAGATCAGCATCACGTTGCTCGTGCCGTGCTCGCCAATGTCATTGTCGAACACGCGCACGTCGCGGTTGGCCATCACGATGACGCCCGTCCCCGCCGGCACCGTCGCGACGATATTGCCCTCGGGCGCGAAATTGGGGGTGTTGTTGTCGCGGATCGTGTTGGCGAAGACGCGGACGCCGTGCCCGCCCATCTGCGGCAGGTTGGGGAGGTCGAAGACGAGCACGCCGCCGGTGTTCTGGGTGGCTGTGTTGTGGTGGACGTCGGCGTTGAAGCTGTTCTCGATCTCGATCCCCGCGACATTGTGGCGGACGCTGTTGTTGCGCACGACGATCCGGTCCGACTGGCCGACATAGATCCCCGCGTCCGACGCGCCGATCACGGTGCAGCCGTCGACCAGCACATCCTCCGATTCGACCGGGTAGAGCCCATAGGCGCCGTTGGTCGCGGCGGGGCCGCCGGTCCATTCGACGCGCAGGTTGTGATAGACGATGCGGTCGGCGCGGCGCGACTTGATGCCGTCGCCGCGCGGGTTCTCGACCGCGAAATCGCGGAGCACGACATCGTCCGACGTGACGAGCAGCCCCTCGCCCGCGCCGAGCTGGCCCGAAAAATCGAGGATCGTCTCACCCGGCCCCGCGCCGCGGACGGTGACGCGGTCGACATCGAGCGACAGCCCGTCGGTCAGCGCGAACCGCCCCGCGCCGATCTGGACGGTATCGCCGCGCGCGGCCTCGATCAGCGCCGCCTGGAGCCGCTCCTGGGCGTCGTCCCCCGCCTCGACCGCGATCGTGGCGGCGTGCGCGGTTCCGGAGAGCAGGATCGCGACGGCGAATGCGGTGGCGGTTCTCATATCTGCGACGTCCTTCCGACCGCCCGAATAACGCAGCGGACCGATTGCACAAAGTGGCGCGTTGAATTGGCGCGGCCGCTCCCGGTCGGTTATCGGCCGCGACGCCGCCCCAATTCACGAGAGGTCCCTCGATGAACAGCAAGTTCGCCGCCGCTGGGCTGGGCCTAGCGCTGGCCGGCGCGATCGCCGCCCACGCCGTCCAGCCCGCGATGCCCAGCGAAGCGCCCGGCGCGGACGATCCCTCGCGCATCGCCGCGGGGACCTACACGGTCGATGCCAACCACACCCAGATCGTCTTCGAGGTCGATCATCTCGGCTTCAACCCCTATTTCGGCATCTTCGGCGGGACCACGGGCACACTGACGATCGACCCCGCCAACCCCTCGGCCGCCTCGGTCCAGATCGAGATTCCGCTCGCCAGCATCGTCACGACCAGCGCCGATCTTAACGCGCACCTCGCCACCGCAGACTTCTTTGATACGACCAATTATCCGACCGCGACCTTCCGCTCGACAAGCGTGGCGATCGATCCCGCCGATCCGACCAAGGCTGCCATCGCCGGCGAGCTCGGCGTGCGCGGCCGCACGATCCCTGTCGTGCTCGACGCCCAGTTCACGGGCGCGGGCGCAAGCCCGATGACGCAGGTCGCGACGATTGGATTTCATGCGACCACCACTGTCCGCCGCAGCGCTCTCGGCATGGACTACGGCATTCCGATGGTCAGCGACGAGGTCGAGCTCGAGATCACCGCCGCGTTCGAGAAAACCGGATAGCGCGGCGAACGCCGGGGCTAGTTGCCGTCCCCTTGGGGCACGGTGAATGTCCCGCTCACGCGTCCGCCAGGCGCGCCCGATGTGGTCAGCCCCGTGCCGCCCTGCGCACGGCCGTCGACCACCGCGCGGCCCGAATTGAGATCGATGATCAGCCGCCCGCCACGCACGGTGTTGCCGCCGCGGTTGAGCTCGACCCCGCCGAGCAGGGTGATGATGCGTCGGTTGAGGTCGTAGACGCCGAACGCGCCGCGCGCGCTCTCGCCTGGCCCGCGCACGGTGACGCCGCCGCTCGCGTCGAGCCGCTGGACCGCGATTCCCTCGCCCACGCCGCCCGAATAGGCGACCGTGATTCGCGCAGCGGTGAGCGTCATGCTGCCCTGCGTCGCGATGACGTTGCCCGCGAAGATCGCGCGGTCGGCGCGGTCCTGGACCTCGATCCGATCGGCCTCGACATTGACCGGCCCGCGCGTGTTGAGCCCCTGCAGCGACGACTGGCTCGCAGCGGGAACCGCGGCGAAGGCGGTGAGCGCCAGCGCCAGGGGAAGCGGGAACCGCATCGCCCTCACCTGCCCCCGCCCTGGACGATGCGCAAGCGCGCGCGGCCCTCGAGGCTCACCCTGCGGTCCTCGATATCGACGCTCATCCGCTCCGCGCTGAAGCTGCCCAGCGGAATCCGTCCCTCGACCCCGCCGCGGCTGCGCATCCGCTGGCTGTTGAGGTCGACCACCACGTCGCTCGTGTCGAGCGCATAGCCGTCGCTGCCGCGTAGCGCGACGGGCCCGTCGATCGCGACCATCTGCGTGTCGGAATTGTAGAGCCCGCGCTCGGCGGCGAACGAGGCCGCGCCGTCCGAAAGATCGATCATCGCCGAAAGATCGTTGAGCCGAATCAGCGGCTCGCGCGAGTTGGGCTGGACCGCCGATCCCGCGCGCAGCTGGAACAAATGACCGTCGGTGTCGGCGCCACTGTAGCGCGCGTTCTCGATCCGCATCCGCTCGCCCGCCTGCTCGAGGCTGTCCTTGTCGAGATGGAAGGCGAGCTCGCTGTCGCGGTTGAGCGGCGCCATGAACAGGAAAGCCGCGAGCACGCCGATCGCGAGCGGAAGTGCGATCGCGAGGATGCGCACGAGCCGATCATGCCGACTGCCCGGCGCGGCCCAGGCGCGGCGGCGCGTGCGTTGCGCGAGGGCGGCCTCAGACATGTGCGAAAATATCCTGCTCGGCCCAGCCTGCGAGATCGAGATCGGCGCGCCAGGGCAGGAAATCGAAGCAGGCGCGGGCGAGGTCGTCGCGCCGCTCGCGCTCGAGCATCGCCTCGAGCGCGTCCCTCAGCCGGTGGAGGAAGCGCACGTCCGAGGCGGCGTAATCCTTCTGCGCGTCGCTGAGCTCGGCGGCGCCCCAGTCCGAGCTTTGCTGCTGCTTGGAAATCTCCTCGCCGAGCAGCTCCTTGCACAGCTCCTTGAGCCCATGGCGGTCGGTGTAGGTCCGCACGAGCCGCGAGGCGGTCTTGGTGCAATAGACCGGCGCCGCCATCACCCCCATGTAATGCGCGATAGCGGCAAGGTCGAAGCGCGCGAAATGGTAGATTTTGACGCGGTCGCGATCGCCGAGCAGCGCCTTCAGATTGGGCGCGTCATAGGCGCTGCCCGGCGCGAAGCGCACGAGATGCTCGTCGCCTTGGCCGTCGGCGAGCTGGACGAGGCAGAGCCGGTCGCGCGGCGTCGCGAGCCCCATCGTCTCGGTGTCGACCGCGATCGCGCCCTCGCCGAACACGCCCGCGGGAATGTCGTTCTCATGGAAATGGACGGCCATGCGGCGGACATAGGCGCACTGGCATGAACGCTCAATGGCCGCCCCGCACGCCCTGCCCGAGCCGCGTGAGGCATCGCGCTGAATCCGCTCGCGGTGTTGCAGCTTTTCCGCTATGGCGAATCGCGGGAGCGGCTGCGGTTCGCCGTTTCTTGAGGCTTGCGTGCTGGGTCCGGCGCGTTCGGCCTGATAAGGCAGGTGGACAACCGGAAAGATTTGACGACAGATGGGTTTTGACAGGGGCCGCCGCGGACGCGGCAAGGACAAGCGCGACGGATTCGGCGACGACAATTTCGAGGGCTATCAGGAGCGCGGCGGCGGCGGCGACCGGCCGGGTGGATATGGCGGCAGCCAGGGCGGCGGCTTCCGCCCCGGCGGCGGCGGCGGCGGTTTTCGCAGCGGCGGGCCGGGCGGCGGAATGCCGCCCCAAGTCGTCGGCGAGGGCAAGGGCGTCGTCAAATTCTTCAACGGCCAGAAAGGCTTCGGCTTCATCGTCCGCGACGATGGCGGCGAGGACGTGTTCGTCCACATCAGCGCTGTCGAGCAGGCCGGGCTGACCGGGCTCGCCGAGGGACAGGAACTCGCCTTCACGCTGGTCGATCGCGGCGGGCGCGTCTCGGCGACCGATCTGACGATCGAGGGCGAGCCGCTGCCGGTGACCGAATCGAGCCGCGCCCAGCCGCGCGAGGATCGCGGCGATCGCGGCGGCGGTGGCGGTGGCGGCCCGATGCGTCAGCTGACCGGCGAGAAGGCCAGCGGCACGGTCAAGTTCTTTAACTCGATGAAGGGCTTCGGCTTCATCCAGCGCGACGACGGCCAGCCCGATGCGTTCGTCCACATCAGCGCGGTCGAACGCGCCGGCATGGGCACGCTCAACGAGGGCGACCGGCTCGACTTCGAACTCGAGGTCGACCGGCGCGGCAAGCACGCGGCCGTAAACCTTCAGCCCAAGCAGGACTGAACGGGTCTCCTCCGGCTCCAACTCCGCTCACGCTGAGCCTATCGAAGCGTTGCCCGCCGCACCCTTCGACAAGCTCAGGGTGAGCGGATGGGGAGGGACTCGGTGTGAATGAAAGGCCCGGCCCACGAACAGTGAGCCGGGCCTTCTGCTAACTACTCGACGCTCAGCGTATAAGCTCCCGTCGTGTCGCTCGCGAGCGTGGTGGCGCGGATCATCACCGTTCCCGCGCTCTGGAAGGTGAAGCGGATCTGCGAATCGAGCGTGCCGATGAAGTCGGAATGCTCCATCTCGCCATGCTCGTCGTGCGCCATCATCTCGGGATCGACGGCCGGCGTCACTTCGCCTTCGGCGGGCATCGGCATGTCGTCGTTGCTCTGGACGACGCCGAATCCGAGCGGCGTGTCGGCGCCGATCTCGAGATAGGCGTCGAACTCGGTCGAGCGCAGCGTCACCGTGACGGTCTGCCCCGCCGCGCCGGTCAGCGTGTAGAGCGCGTAATGCCGCCCCGTTCCTCCGCCGTAATCCTCGTAGCCGTTCGGCATGTAGCTCGGGCTGTCGGCGGTGAAGCTGCCTTCGACGGTCTGGCCGACCTGGATCGGCGTCGGCGGCGGCGGCGGCCCCGGAGGCGCCACGGTCTCGACCGCGATCGTGTAGGCACCCGTCGTATTGGCCCCGAAGGTGCGCGCGCGCACGATGTAGCTGTCCGTCTCGGGGAAGGTGAAGACCAGCCGCGAATCGAGCTCGCCGCCGCTGTCGTCGTCCGAGCCGAGCACGCTGAAGCTCTCGCCCTCCATCCGCCCGACCTCGAGATAGGTGTCGAAGCTCTCGGACCGCATCGTGATCGCGACGCGGTCGCCCGCGCTGCCGCTGATCGTGTAGCGGTCGAGATAGTAGATGTTCTCGGTCATCATCGGGCTGCGCGTGCTGAGCGTCCCGTTGCGCGACTGGCCGGGCGCGAGCGGCCGCGCGTTCTGCGCGAGCGCGGTCCCGGCGAGGAGCAGCGCGGCGGTCGTGACGACCGCCGACTTGAAAACGAGTCCCTTCATGTTCGTCTCCCTGAGGCAAGCGAGTTTGGTGCGACCCAAATCTGTGCGGCCCCTATGGGCCTATCGATGAACCGTGCTTTACGCGCGATGAATGGAGCGGGCAAGCATTATCGCGTTGCCCCGCTCCCGTGCGCCATCGCTCGCCAATCCGCAAATCTCCTCAACGGAGCAGGCCCACCGCAAGTCCCGCGAGCGCGCACACGATCAGCGTGCGCCCCACCCCCCAGCGCAGCCCGAACATCAGCAGCAGCGCGCCCGCCGAGAGCGCGAGCGCGAGCGGATCGAGGCTCGCCCATTGCGGCAGATCGAGGCTCAAGGGGCCCGCGCGCCAGGGATCGAGCCGCGCGAACCAGAAATGGAGCGCGAACCAGATCGCGAGATTGAGGATCACGCCGACCACCGCCGCCGTGATCCCGGCGAGCGCGCCCGACAGCGCCTTGTTCGCGCGCAGCCGCTCGACCCAGGGCGCGGCGGCGAAGATCCACAGGAAACAAGGCATGAAGGTGACCCAGGTGGTGAGCAGCCCGCCGAGCGTCCCCGCAAGCAGCGGCGGCAGCCCCATGGGGTCGCGATAGGCGCCGAGGAAGCCGACGAACTGGGTGACCATGATCAGCGGCCCCGGCGTCGTTTCGGCGAGTCCGAGCCCGTCGAGCATCTCGCCCGGCGCCAGCCAGTGATAATTCTCGACCGCCGCCTGTGCGACATAGGCGAGCACCGCATAGGCGCCGCCGAAGGTCACCACCGCCATGCGCGAGAAGAAGGTTGCGATATCGGCGAAGGTTCCGGCTCCCGTCGCGACGAGCAGCGCGACCGGCGCGAGCCAGAGCAGCGCGAGGAACAGCGCGATCCGCAGCAGCTTGCCGGTGGTCGTGCGCGCGTGCGCCGGCATCTCGACGCCGAGCGCGGTCGCCTCATCGGCGACGATCGGGCCCTTGGAGGAGCCGTGTCCGCCGCCCGCGAACGCCTTACTCCCCGCCTTCGCCGCGAAGAAGCCGATCAGCCCGGCGCCGAGCACGATCAGCGGAAAAGGCGCGGCAAAGGCGAAGATCGCGACGAACGCCGCGAGCGCGAGCGCGACGCGCGCAGGGTTGGCGAGCGCGCGGCTGCCGATCCGCACCACCGCGTGGAACACGATCGCGAGCACCGCCGCCTTGAGGCCAAAGAACAGCGCGGCGAGCGCCGGAACGTCTCCGTAGAGCACGTAGATCCAGGAGAGCGCCATGATCGCGACGAGCCCGGGCAGCACGAACAGCGCACCGGCGACGAGCCCGCCCTTCACCCGGTGGAGCAGCCAGCCGATATAGGTTGCGAGCTGCTGCGCTTCCGGGCCGGGGAGCAGCATGCAGAAATTGACCGCGTGGAGAAAGCGCTCCTCGCCGATCCAGCGCTTTTCCTCGACGAGCACGCGATGCATCAGCGCGATCTGGCCGGCCGGGCCGCCGAAGCTCAGCAACGCGATCTTTGTCCAGACGCGCAGCGCCTCGCGGAAGCTCGGGAAGGGGGGAGGTGCGGTGTCGACGGCCATGCCCAAATCCTCGCCTAGCGGCGCGGAAGCGCCGCCGTGGAAGGGCGGAGCTTGGGCTGGAGCGCCTTCGAGCGGGGAGCCCGCCTGGTCCCCACGGCTTTGTCTACTCGAGCGGTTGGCTTTTGCAAGCGACAAATCGGGCGATCATCCGTCGCAGTGCCCCGATCGGACGTCTGACATCGCTCGTGAATTTTTTATCCCACGGCCCCTGTCAACGAAAACCGCGCAACACTGGGTCAGCGGCAATTTCCGTTGGTACACCGCGAATTTTCGGTGGCGTAGTTGCATCGGGTGTATAAACAAGCATAACAATCGGTCCGGCTATTGATATGAATAGTACCAGCATTGGTATCAGTTTCCAAGGAAAAGCTAGGCTAAGCGACAGATATATTGATGTGCCTAAAAATAATAAACCGAATAAGACCGGTACAGCGAAGATGACAAAATCAAAGAATCTACCTATTGGATTGAGTTTGAACGGCATAACACTTTGTGGTAATCCCATAATAGTGCCAATAGGTTCCAATGATTTCATACTAGAAGAGTGTACAATTTGAACCGAAAACCCGTCCCCAGGATCAAGAAAATCAAAATGCAGCTCGCACGCATCGCCGTCTACAATTTTTATGCTGCATCCATTAACATCTCTGGTGAAGCTTGTGATAGTTGCACGTAGTATTTGCCCTCCCTTTGTTAATACCAACCTCAGTCTATCACTATCTACAATGCTTTGCCCCTGAATGGTTGTTGTTCCAGAATTCCAAATCCCAAAACTTGTAGATGTTACTCTTGGAACCACTATTCCATCGCAACGAATTTCCAATCCATCGTCGTGACGATCCTCTTTTGGCCATATAAGCAGATTATCGCCCACTAAATAATATAATCGAGCAATCTGTCTAGCACGAAAATGAAATATAATCGCTAGCGTTATGCCTAAAATCCCGATGAGTGAACCCATCAGCACGCTGAACCACCCCGCGTTGAATATGTCCCAGAGGGTATAGCTATCGTTAGCTGTCATGACCCATTCCTTATGGAAGCATGTCCCAAGAGTTATCACAGACGGCAACTCCCCGCCACACCACGATCAACGCACGCTTAAGCGATCATCCGCCGCAGCGTATCGATGCGATCCGCCTCCGCCGCGGGCTTGTCGCGGCGGATGCGCGCGATGCGGGGAAAGCGCATCGCGAGCCCCGATTTGTGCCGCTTCGATTCATGAATTGAATCGAACGCGACCTCGAGCACCAGCGTCTTCTCGACCTCGCGAACCGGGCCGAAACGGTTGACCGTCGCGTTGCGGACGAAGCGGTCGAGCCATTTCAATTCCTCGTCGGTGAACCCCGAATAGGCCTTGCCGACCGGCAGCAGCTCGCCCGCCTCGGTCCAGCAGCCGAAGGTGTAGTCCGAATAATAGCTCGAGCGCTTGCCGTTGCCGCGCTGGGCGTACATCATCACGCAATCGGCGGTGAGCGGATCGCGCTTCCATTTGTACCATAACCCCGTCCTGCGCCCCGCGACGTAGGGGCTGTCGCGCCGCTTGAGCATCACGCCCTCGATCGCCACATCCCGCGCGCCCGCGCGAAGCTCCTCGAGCGCCTCGAAGCTTGCGGCGTCGATCGTCGGCGAGAGATCGAAGCCCTCGCGCGGCAGTCGCTTGACGAAACCTTCGAGCCGCTTGCGCCGCTCGGCCCACGCCAGCCCGCGCAAATCATCGTCGCCATCGAACAATATGTCGTAGAGCCGGACGAACGCCGGATAGTCAGCCTGCATCTTAGCCGTTACCTTTTTACGCCCGAGCCGCTGCTGGAGCGCGTTGAAGCTCGCCGCGCCACCCTCCGTTCCACCTTGCGCCTCGCCGCGCACGAGCAGCTCGCCGTCGAGCGCGCCGGGCTCGGCGAAGGCCGCCGCGACCTCGGGAAAGCTCCCGGTGATGTCGTCGCCGCCGCGGCTGTAAAGCCGCGTCTCGCCGCCCGCATGGACGAGCTGGATGCGAATCCCGTCCCATTTCCATTCGGCCGCGAAATCGTCGAGCGAGACGCGCGTCTCCTCGAGCGCGTGGGCGAGCATGAAGGGGCGAAAGACGGGCGTGTTCGCGGCGGTCGGCTGCTCGCCACCCTCGGCCCAGGCGAAGATCGGCGCATAGGGCGGCGCGATGCCGTGCCACACCTCCTCGACCGCATCGACATCCAGCCCGAACGCCTGAGCGAGCGCGGTTTTGGCGAGCCGCGCCGAGACCCCGACGCGCAGCCCGCCAGTCGCGAGCTTGAGCAAGGCATAGCGCCCCGAGGCGTCGAGATGATCGAGCATCGTCGCGAGTGCAGACGGCGCCTCGACCCGCCCAAGCGTCATCAACCGCTCAACCACGCCCGCGACCCTGAGCACGCCGTCGTCGAGCTCGGGCGGCTGGTCGAGCCGCTTGGGCCACATCAGCGATACCGTCTCCGCGGTGTCGCCGACATAGTCGCGGCTCATCCGGAACAGCACGGGATCGCAGCGCTCCTCGACCAGCGCGCGGATCACCGCCGGCTTGACTCCCGGAATGTCGACCTCGCCGGTCAGCGCCGCGAGCGCCCAGCCGCGATCGGGGTCGGGCGTGGCGACGAGATAATTGGCGATCAGCTTGAGCTTGGCGTTGCGCGAACGCGTGTAGGCGAGCCCATCGAGCAGCTTCGAGAATTCGCGCATGGGGCGCAATCTAGCCGCTGAAGCCGCGGCGAAACAGCGCCGATCGCAGCGCGGCGGAACCGTCACGCAGCCTGTGCTTTATCGTGGTGATCCGTCCGTCGGGAGTAGATTATGTTAAGAGCGATAGGTTGCCTTGTCCTCGCCGTGATCGTGATCGGCCTGTTGATCGTGGCGGGCGTGATCGATTTCATGTTCTAGCACCCGCGCTTTGACGTGCGTCGAAGGTCCGCCTGCCTCGGGCGGTCCCGCGTAATCGGATTCTTGGAGGTCCTGGCGCTGTTCGGGTCAGCTTGCGCTGACGCGCCTGCGATAGCCGATCAGGATGTCGCCTCGCCCGGCGTCGCCGGCGCTCTTACGCCCGCGCGTTCCCGCCGCTTGAGCTCGGCCTTGAGCGCCTCAGGCCGCGGCGCCCATAGGAAGCCGTAGCTGACCGCGCCGTCCTTGGTCTCGACCGCGTGGTGGATGCGGTGCGCCTGGACGATGCGCTTCATGTAGCGCCAGCGCGCGACATAGCGGTGGGGCAGCCGCCGGTGGACGATGAGGTCGTGAAAGCCGAAATAGATCGCGCCATAGGCCGCGATTCCCGCGCCGATCCGGGTGAAGCCGGGCCACCAGCCGAGCTGGACGCCGCCGAGGAGCAGCACGATCGAGGGGATCGCGAAGATCGCGGCGTAGAGGTCGTTGAGCTCCCAATTCCCGGCGCGCGGGCGATGGTGGCTCGCGTGGAGGAACCAGCCGGGGCCGTGCATCACCCAGCGGTGCGCGGCGTACGCGACGCCCTCCATCGCGAGGATGGTGGCGAGGAAGAGGGCAATGCCGAATGGCCAGGGCATGGGGGCGATATAGCCGCGCGCGGGACGATGTGCGAGTGTGACACGCTGGAGGAGCCGCGATGCGCAAATGGATATGGATCGGCGGAGGGATGATCATCGCGATTGTCATCGCGGCTTTGCTGCTCATCCGCCCCGAGGCGAAAATCCGCGACGCGTTGATCGAGGCCGGCGTGAGCGAGCCCGTCGCGGCGTGCATCGGGGAGCGCGTGGCCGACCGGCTGCCGATGGTTCAGCTATGGCGGCTTTCCTCACTGTCGCGGCTGCGCAGGCAACCGATCGAGGCGCTCACGCTTGCCGAGTTCGTGCGAGCGACGCGCGGGCTGCGCGATCCGGAGGTCCAACGCATCGCCGCCGCGGCGACGGTCGTATGCACCCTGCGTTACGGCTGAGAAGCGCCCTTCCCATCGCTGGACGACTGTGCTTTAGCCGCCTCAAGAATTGCCTCCGGAGCCCTCGCAGCGCATGAACATTCACGAGTATCAGGCCAAGGAGCTGCTCGCCAAGCACGGCGTCGCTGTGCCCATCGGGGTTATGGCGACGAGCGTCGATGAAGCCGTCGCGGCGGCGCAAAGCCTTCCGGGACCGATCTATGTCGTCAAGGCGCAGATCCACGCGGGCGGGCGCGGCAAGGGGCGGTTTGCCGAGCTCGGGCCCGATGCGGGGGGCGGGGTGCGGATCGCCAAATCGGTCGAGGAGGTGGGCGAAGACGCGCGCGAGATGCTCGGCAACACGCTTGTCACGGTCCAGACCGGCGAGGCGGGCAAGCAGGTCAACCGGCTCTACGTCACCGACGGGGTGGACATCGCGAAGGAATATTATCTCGCGCTGCTCGTCGATCGCGGTTCCTCGCGCGTCGCGATGGTCGTCTCGACCGAGGGCGGGATGGACATCGAGAAGGTCGCGCACGACAGCCCCGAGAAGATAACGACGATCACGATCGATCCCGACGCGGGGTTTATCGACACCGACGGGGCGAAGGCCGCCGAGACGCTGCGGCTCTCAGGCGGGCTCGCGGAGAAGTGCTCGGCGCTGTGCCGTAGCCTTTACGACATGTTCGTCGCGCTCGATTGCGCGATGATCGAGGTCAACCCGCTGGTCGAGACCGGCGACGGCGAGCTGATCGTGCTCGACGCCAAGATCAGCTTCGATTCGAGCGCCGAGTTCCGTCATCCCGAGCTCGAGGCGCTGCGCGACCCCTCGGAGGAGAACCCGATCGAGGTCGAGGCCGCGCGGCACGACCTCGCCTACATCAAGCTCGACGGCAACATCGGCTGTATGGTCAACGGCGCGGGCCTCGCGATGGCGACTATGGACATCATCAAATTGAACGGCGCCTTCCCCGCCAACTTCTGCGACGTTGGTGGCGGCGCCTCGAAGGAGAAGGTCACCGCGGCGTTCAAGCTCATCCTTTCGGACCCCGCGGTCGAGGGCATTCTCGTCAACATCTTCGGCGGGATCATGCGCTGCGACGTGATCGCCGAGGGGATCGTCGCGGCGGCGAAGGAGGTCGCGCTCGACGTGCCGCTGGTGGTGCGGCTTGAAGGCACCAATGTCGAGAAGGGCAAGGCGATCTTGGCCGAGTCCGGACTTAGGATCGTCTCGGCGGATGATCTGGGGGATGCGGCGAGGAAGATCGTGGCGGAAGTTAGAGAGTCCGAGGCGGCTTGAGGTAATAACTCACTCCGCTCACGCTGAGCCTTTCGAAGCGTTGGGGATGCACCCTTCGACAAGCTCAGGGTGAGCAGGATGGGGAATTGAGAGGGAAGATCAGGCAATGAAGGTTCTCGTCGCGGTCAAGCGGGTGATCGATTACAACGTCAAGCCGCGGGTCAAGGCCGACGGCAGCGGGGTCGATCTCGCCAACGTCAAGATGAGCATGAACCCCTTCGACGAGATCGCGGTCGAAGAGGCGATCCGGCTGAAGGAGAAGGGCGCGGCGAGCGAGATCGTCGCGGTGTCGATCGGGCCGGCCAAGGCGACCGAGACGCTGCGCACCGCGCTCGCGATGGGCGCCGACCGCGCGATCCTGATCGAGGCCGAAGATGTCGAGCCGCTCGGTGTCGCCAAGCTGCTCAAGGCCGTCGCCGATGAGGAGCAGCCGGGGCTGATCATCCTCGGCAAGCAGGCGATCGACGACGATTCGAACCAGACCGGCCAGATGCTCGCCGCGCTGCTCGGCTGGGGGCAGGGGACGTTCGCGTCGAAGGTCGAAATGGAGGAAGGCAGCGTCAGCGTGACGCGCGAGGTCGATGGGGGACTCCAGACGGTCAAGCTCAACACGCCCGCCGTGGTCACCACCGATCTGCGTCTCAACGAGCCGCGCTACGCCTCGCTGCCCAACATCATGAAGGCCAAGAACAAGCCGCTCGCGAACAAGACCCCCGCCGACTACGGCGTCGACGTGTCGCCGCGGCTGACCACGCTCAAGGTGGTCGAACCTTCGAAGCGCGAAGCGGGCGAGAAGGTCGCCGATGTCGACGCGCTGATCGGCAAGCTCAAGGCATTGGGAGTCGTCGCATGAGCGTTCTTCTCTGGGTCGAGCATGAGGGCGGCGCGCTCAAGGATCCGACCTTGCCTGCGGTCACCGCGGCGGGTGAGCTCGGCGAGGTCCACGCGATCGTCGCGGGAAGCAACGTCGGTGGCGTCGCCGAGGCGGCGGCGAAGATCGCGGGTATCGCCAAGGTTCATGTCGCCGACGATCCGGCCTACGACCATGGCCTCGCCGAGAATGTCGCGCCGCTGATCGCGGGGCTGATGGGCCATCACGACGCCTTCGTCGTCCCCGCGACCACCACGGGCAAGAACATCGCGCCGCGCGTCGCCGCGCTGCTCGACGTGATGCAGATTTCCGATATCCTCTCGGTCGAGAGCCCGGACACGTTCACGCGGCCGATCTACGCGGGGAACGCGATCGCGACGGTGCAATCGTCGGATGCGAAGAAGGTGGTCACGGTGCGCGGCACCGCCTTCGCCAAGGCGGCGTCCGAAGGCGGATCGGCGACCATCGAGAATGTCTCGGGCGAGGGCGACAAGGGCCTGTCGAGCTTCGTCGGCCAGGAGCTCGCCAAGTCCGAGCGGCCCGAATTGACCAGCGCCAAGATCATCGTCTCGGGCGGGCGCGCGCTCCAGAATTCGGAGAATTTCCACGCGCTGATCGAGCCGCTCGCCGACAAGCTCGGCGCGGCCGTCGGCGCGAGCCGCGCGGCGGTCGACGCGGGCTATGTTCCCAACGACTATCAGGTCGGCCAGACCGGCAAGATCGTCGCGCCCGAGGTCTATATCGCGATCGGCATCTCGGGAGCGATCCAGCATCTCGCGGGGATGAAGGATTCGAAGACGATCATCGCGATCAACAAGGACGAGGACGCGCCGATCTTCCAGATCGCGGACATCGGGCTGGTCGGAGACCTGTTCAAGATCGTGCCGGAGCTGACAGAGAAGCTGTAGGAGCTACGCGATCGCCGCTCTCGTAATTTCCTGCTCCACAAATTCAGATGCCATTAAATAGAGGAACTGGGCTGGCTGGTTTGTAAAGAATTCATTTACAAACGGCCCTATTGGGGATCGGAGAATTTCCGAAAATGCCACGGGCTTATAACGAGTGATGGAGCCAAAATAATAGGTTGCAATATATAGGGATTGCAACTGATGAAGCAAAATCTGAGCTGATGTCGGCAGATAAACATAATATTTTCTAAAGGGATGATCCATAGTAACGCTTCGCCATAGACGCGACTTGAGCGCTATCGAGAGGTCCGCCAAGCACTCGGATGGACGGTTCGGATAATTTACAACGTTAATCATTTCGTATTTGACAACCGCTCTTTTATCGACCTCAAGTTCTGACGCCACATTCCGAAAGGGAATGGAGGACCCGAAGGCGTTAGCTACCTCTTGTTGGGTGTATCCAAACCTCGTGAGGTCGTCCTTGAAAACGTCGGCGGCAATCCATACTTCTTGGTCATCATAGTTATATCGATATCGCAATGTCCGAAGACTGATAAACCGTTCCTTCCGATTGTTGTCGGCTCGGCACCAAAGCCTATGCCCGACAAGTATCTGCGCGAGAAAATCCTGTGAGCGCAGAGATGCAACCTGATTTGCGGCATTGGCAACCGGAAGGGAAGCTCCTATCGCTCTTGAAAACATTGCGAAAGCGCTAACCGTATCCTTATTTCTCAGGACATGAACATCTCCGTGTATGGCGCCGGGCGTAGTCGGAAGTTTTTCAGATAGGCCGTGCTCTACCCTGCCCGTAATAGGGGCGTTTTGCTGCTTAACGACATAACATTTCGCGAGATTTAGAAAGGAATAGTAAAGTAGCAGTGGTTTTGCAGCCGATATGTGAGAATCTGTGGCTGCCCTGAAGAAATCTCTAGCCTGAATGAGAAAGGCGCTTGCCTGCTCCCGCGCTGCCGTTGGGAGGGTCAAAAGCGAGGTCTCAATCAAGAACCAGGGATCGCTTGCGAAGACGGTCCACTGGAGGCCCTCTCTTGTAGGACCCTGGTATGTGGGCCAGTAGGTGAAGGGCACCCGCTTCCCTTTGACGAGGAGTTTCGTGCCTTCTCTGACGGGCGGCAACTTCATCGGCTGGCTCCCATGGAAATTTTCAATCTATCGACTAAAAGCGGCGGTCGATAGGCCCGTTGCACAACTAGCTGGTTTTCACAGTTCGCGGGCCGGGCGGCACTTGGAGAGCGACTACCAGATTGGGCAGACTGGCAAGATTCGCCCGAGGTCTATATCGCCGTGGGCATCTCGGGCGCGATCCAGCATCTCGCGGGGATGAAGGATTCGAAGACGATCATCGCGATCAATAAGGACGAGGACGCGCCGATCTTCCAGGTCGCCGACATCGGGCTGGTCGGCGACCTGTTCAAGATCGTGCCGGAGCTGACCGAGAGGCTGTAGCGCCTGCCCTGCCTTCGCAGGGGGCAGGGAAGCTATGCGGCCAGCGCCCGCGCGCCGTGCCGCGCCGCGAGCGAATGCCGCCTTGCGAGCCGAGTTGACCTCTCCCTGACCGTGTCGAGGAACAGCCACTCCGCGCGCGCCTCGTCGGGGGTCAGTGTCACCGTCATATAGCCGCGCCCCGCGGTGTCGGCCCAGCGCAGGTTGGGGCTCGCGCCGATCAGCGAGGCGGCGACGTCGGCGGGCGCGGCGGCGGGGAGGAAGCCTTCGAAGCCGGGGGAGGTGACGCTGTGGACAGCGAACTCGACGCCGGCGCGCGCGCCCTCGTGCGCGAGATCGAACGCCCAGGCGTTGTGGCTGTCCCCGGCGAGGACGATGAGGTCGGCATCGGCTTCGAGCGAGGCGCGGAGCAGCCGGGCGCGCGCCGCCGGATAGCCGTCCCATGCGTCGAGGTTGAGCGGCAACCCCGCACGGGCGGCGGCGATCAGCGCCCCCGCGCGCGCGCGAACCTCCTCGGGCGCGCCGGCGAGCATGGCCTCGGTCTCGGGCGCGGCGTTGACGGTGCCCATGATGACTTGCTGCGCGAGGATGTGCCAGCGTGTGTCGCCGCGCAGTCCCTCGGCGAGCCAGGCTTCCTGCGCGGTGCCGAGCAAGGTACGCGCCGGATCGGACCAGACGCCGTCGCGGAAATCGCGCAGGCCCGCCGCGATGTCGCCCGGCTGGCCGAACACGGCGGAATAGTTGAGCTGCTCCATCCGTGCGGTCGCGCGCGTCTCGAGCCTGTGCAGCGTCGCGAGGCCGCCGATCCGGTAGCGCGCCCAGCTTCCGTCCGAGATCGGCAGCCACTCGCGGTGCGCGCGGATCGCGGCCGCCTTGCGCACCGCCCAGTCGCCCTCCTCGGGCTGGTGGTTCTGCGCGCCACCCGCCCAGGCGTCGTTGGCGAACTCGTGATCGTCGGGGATCGCGATCATCGGGTAGGCGGCGTGGAGCGCGGCGAGATCGGGATCGGCGCGATAGCTCGCGTAGCGCAGCCGATAGTCGGCGAGCGCGACGATCTCGCTCGCGGGCTCGATGACGCGGCCGGCGAGCGCCTGCGCGATCTCGGGATAGCGGCCGCGCGGATACTCGTAGAGATAGTCGCCGAGATGGACGATCAGATCGAGGTCGTCGCGCGCGGCGGCGTGCGCATAGGCGTTGAACCAGCCGAACGGGAGGTTGGCGCAGGAGAAGACGCCGAGCGCGAAGCGCTGCGGCATGCCCTCGGGGAGCGTGCGCGTGCGGCCGATGGGGGATCGCGATCCGTCGGGCGCGGTGAAGCGGTAGAAATACCAGCGATCAGGGGCGAGGCCGTGGACCGTCGCGCGCGCGGTGCAGTCGCGCTCGGGATCGGCGGTCGCCTCGCCTCTCGCGACGATTCTGCCGAACTCGGCATCCGCGGCAAGCTCGATGCCGAGCTGGGTCTCGCCCGCCGCGACAAAACGCGTCCAGAGCAGCACGCTGTTCGCGCCCGGCTCGCCCGAGGCGACGCCGTGGGTGAAGCCGCGCGCCGCGAGAAGCTGCGCCACGCCGGGTGTGGCGATCGCCGCGATACCCCATGCAGCGGTCTTGATCAGCGCGCGGCGGTCGATGTGAAGCGTCATGGCGGCCTTTCCCGTGGTCAGAGCAGCGTGCGCAGGCTCCACAGCTCGGGAAACGCGCGCTTCGCCAAGGTCGACTGGAGGTAGGAGACGCCCGGCGTCCCGCCCGTCCCGCGCTTGCCGCCGATGATCCGCGAGACAGTGACGACGTGCTTGTGTCGCCAGGTGGCCATCGCGTCGTCGGTGTCGACGAGCTTCTCGGCAAGCTGGTATAGGCTCCACCAGCGCGGGGTGTCGCGATAGACCTCGGCCCAGGCGGCCTCGACCACGGGGCTCGGTTCGTAGGGCTCGCTCCAATCGCGCTCGATCGCGTGGAGCGGGAGGTCGAAGCCGGCGCGGGCGAGCGCGCGATTGGCCTCGTCCCACAGGCTCGGCGCGTCGAGCGCGGCGCGGAGCATGGCCTGCGCGGTGGGATCCTCGGCATGGTGGTTGAGGTGCGAGGCGTCCTTGAGGCCGAGCATGAACTCGAAGGTGCGGAACTGCGCCGACTGGAAGCCCGAGCTCGTGCCGAGCACGTCGCGAAAGCGCGTATAGTCGGTCGGGGTCATCGTCGCGAGCACGTCCCACGACAAGGTCATCACCGCCTGGATGCGGCTGATCCGCGCGAGCGTCTTGTAGGCGGGGGTGAGCTCGTCGTCGCGGACGAGATCGATCGCGTGGCGAAGCTCGAGCAGCATCTGCTTGAGCCACAGCTCCTTGGTCTGGTGAATGATGATGAACAGGCTCTCGTCGTGCACATCGGAGATCGGGTGCTGCGCGGCGAGCAGCGGCTCGAGCGCGAGATAGCGCGCGTAGGTCATTTCGGGGGCGGACATGGCGAGGGATTAGCGCGGGAGGGGAGGCGTGGCGAGCGTGAAATCCTCCCGGAACGGGGAGGGTCTATCTTCCGAACCGCTGCGAGCGCCGCCGCAAATGGTGGTTCACCACCTGGCCCATCACCGCCTGCATGAGCTGCTGGCGCGCGGGGATGCCTTCGCTGGTGCTGCCGATCAGCACCGCGACGGCATAGCTGTCGCCCTCGGGCGAGGTGACGATGCCGACATCATTGTAGCCTGCGACGCGCCCGCCGAGCTGCTGGCCTGTGCCCGTCTTATGGCCGAAGCTCCAGCCGGCGGGGACGCCGCCGCGCAGCCGCTCGGGTCCGGTGCGCGACGAGCGCATCGTGTTGAGCATCAGCGCGGTCGATTGCGGCGAGAGCAATTCGCCACGCGCGAGCCGGGCGAGCGCGCCGACCATACCGTCGGGTGTCGCACCATCGACGGGATCCTCGACATAGCGGTCCATCGCGGCGCGGCGCGTCGCCATCGGCAAGGCGTTGCGCGCGGCGTTGAAGCGGCCGGGCCGCGCCATGCTCTGATCCCATTGGAGGCCCGCGATCCCCGCCTGAAGCTGACGCTCGCCGGGGCCGAAGCGCAGCCCCGTGAGGTTGTTGCGCGCAAGAAAGGCGTTGACCGCCTGCGGCCCGCCCGCGAGCCACAGCATCCGGTCGTTGGCGAGATTGTCGCTGCGCGTCATCGCCTCGTTGAACAGCTCGCTCAGGCTCGAGGTGAAGCCGCCCGATCCCATTCGCGCGAGCATCGGCTGGTGGAAGATCACGGCGTCGTCGGGCTCGACGCGGACCGATTGCGAGAGGCTGAGCTGGTCGCGGTCGACCTGATCGAGCACGGTGAGCGCGACCCAGGTCTTGGAGACGCTCTGCTGGGGGAAATAGCGCGCGCCGTTCCACGACACGGTCCAGCCCGCTTCCACATCGCGCACGGCGATGCCGACGATGCCGTTGAACCCCGCGCCGAGCGAGCGGATCGCGCTTTCGAGCTCGGGCGAGGGGCCTTGCGGGATTTGCGTCTGGGCGCGCGGAGGCGGGGGTGCCCTGTATTGCGGGAGTGGCGGCGCGGCGGCGACGCGCGGGGGCGGGG
>JACMKH010000011.1 GCA_014380205.1 Sphingomonadaceae bacterium | reverse complement strand
GTGCGTCTGGCTGCTCGGCGGCCTCGTCGCGCTCGCCGGCGCGCTGGTCTATGCCGAGCTCGCCGCGCGCCGCCCCGCGGTCGGCGGCCAATACGCCTATCTGCGCGACGCCTGGGGCCCGCTCCCCGCCTTCCTCTACGGCTGGTCGCTGCTGCTCGTCATCCAGTCGGGGGGGATGGCGGCGGTCGCGATCACCTTCGCGCGCTACGCGATCGACCTCACCGGCGCGGGCGTCTCCGAAGGGGCGGTCGCCGCCGCCGCGCTCGGCCTGCTCACCGCGATCAACTGCCTCGGCGTCAGGAGCGGCGCGACCCTCCAGAGCGCGCTTATGGTGCTCAAGATCCTCGCCATCGCCGGGCTCGTCCTCGCCGGCCTCGCGCTCGCCCCCGCGCACCCCGGCTACGCGTCTCCGCCCCCGTCCGCCGCGCCGCTGGGCTCGCTTACTACCCTCGCCGCGATCGGCGCCGCGATGACCGCCGTGATGTTCTCCTATGGCGGCTGGCAGACCTCGAGCTTCGTCGCGGGCGAGATGAAGAACCCGCAGCGCGATCTCGTCCGCGGCCTGCTCCTCGGCGTGACCGGCGTCGTCATCCTCTACGCTGCCGTCGCCTTCGTCTGCGTCTACGCGCTGGGTCCCGCCGGCCTCGCCCGATCGCCCACCCCCGCGAGCGACGTCATGCGCCTCGCGCTGGGCGAGACCGGCGCGACGCTGATTGCGCTCGGCATCGCAATCTCGGCGCTCGGCTTCTTGAGCCAGGGCATGCTCACCACCCCGCGCGTCTATTTCGCGATGGCCGAGGACGGCCTCTTTTTCCGGAGCATCGCCACCGTCTCCCCGCGCACCCATGTCCCCATCCTCGCCGTGCTCCTCCAGGGCGCCGCCGCGATCGCCGTCGCGCTCTCGGGCACCTACGGCCAGATCCTGAGCTATGTCGTCTCGGTCGATTTCATTTGGTTCGCGCTCACCGGCGCCGCGCTGTTCGTCTATCGGGCGCGCGAGCCGGGCGGCGCGGGCTTCCGCCTCCCCCTCCACCCGCTCATCACCGGCTTCTTCGTCGCCGCCTGCGCGCTCGTCGTCGTCGCGACCGTCTGGAACAACCCGATCAACAGCGCGATCGGCTTCGCGATCGTCCTCGCCGGCGTCCCCGCCTGCCTGTTCTGGATGCGCCGCCGCCGGAGCGCGCCATGACCGCCCGCGCGATGCAGTCCGAATACATGCACTGGGCCAAGAACCAGCCCCCCGCGCGCTACAATCTCGCCTCGTCCGAGGTCCCCCATGTCTCGCTCGACCCCTGGGTCAAGGACATCGCGAGCCTCGAGCTCGACGGCGCGAGCCGCCACCGCTACCCCGCGCTGCGCGAGGCGATCGCCGCCAAATGCGGGGTCGATCCGGCGTGCGTCGTCATGGCCGACGGAACCTCGATGGCCAACATGCTCGCCATGGCCGCCCTGATCGAGCCCGGCGACGAAGTCCTCATCGAACACCCCGCCTACGAACCCCTCGTAGCGGCCGCGAGCTTCCTCGGCGCCAAAGTGCGAAGGTTCGAGCGCCAAAATCCTCCCCGAGCTCCACTCGGGGAGGGGGACCATGCGCAGCATGGTGGAGGGGTCGCCGGCGCAGCCGGCGGTCCCCCTCCCCTTGCAGGGGAGGATTTACCCCTCTCCCCCGCCGCCATCGCCGCCGCCCTCACCCCCGCCACCCGCCTCATCATCCTCACCAACCTCCACAACCCCAGCTCCGCCCTCGCCCCGCCCGAAACTCTCCTCGAAATCGGCGCCCTCGCCGCCCGCGCCGGCGCCCGCGTCCTCGTCGACGAAGTCTACCTCGACGCCGCCACCACCCCCCAGCGTTCGGCGGCGCTCCTCTCGGACACCTTCATCACCACCAGCAGCCTCACCAAGGCCCACGGCCTCAGCGGCCTCCGCTGCGGCTGGATCCTCGCCGCCCCCGATCTCGCCGAGCGCATCTGGCGCCTCAACGAGCTGTTCGCCGTCGCCCAGCCCCACCCCACCGAACGCCTCGCGCTGATCGCCCTCGCCAATCTCGCCGAGATCGACGCGGCGAACACCGCCCACCTCGCGCACAACCGCGCCCTCGCCAACGCTTTCTTCCCGAGCCGCGCGGACCTCGAAGTCGCCCCCCTCACCCACGGCATCACCGCCTTCCCCCGCCTGATCGGCGGCGACGTGCATCGCCTCCACGCCCTCCTACGCGACAGACACGACACCTCGATCGTCCCCGGCCGCTTCTTCGGCGCGCCGGATCACTTTCGGGTTGGGATCGGGGGCGAGCCGGCCGTGGTGGAGGCGGGGCTGGCGAGATTGGCGAAAGGACTGGATGATGTTCGGTGAGCGAGGCGTTCCTTTTGCCTAAGACTGCTGCACCGTTCGCTCCACTCCTCACGGGGATGCAACATATTGATAGATCACATTTCGCGGCTTATAGCCCTCTGCTGATCAGGGAGGCGAAGCATGCGAGCAGAAGACGAAACCGCTCTACCGCCACTTAAAGCACGCGAGGATATACAGAAAATACTTCTCTCAACTCCCACTCGTTTTACGGGGGAGTTCTTATCGCCAGATGTGATCGTTACCCATGCGTGGCCGCCGCTTTACACGGGACGTCAAGATTGGCTTCGTCACCAAGGCTCACCGCTCGGTAGAACCGCGTTGGTCCTTTCATTTCGAACTCCGCCACCTACGAAGGCTCCGGGCGTTATCGTTCCTAATTACGAGGCTGCCGGCGAGCTTGTGGCATCAGTCCTCAGTCTTCTGTTCGGCAAACGCTTTGATTCGCACGGTCCGCTGGAGATGAGTGGTCATTTTGGTGTACCGGATCTCACTTTGTTCAATTCTCCTACAGACCCGACACTTCCGCACAATGCTGAAAAGGTCCGTGCAGACCATCCGATCCCTCTTGTGTTATCCGAAATAGCAAGAATCCTACCCCTAATCGTCGAATCACAAATTGATCAAAGATCAGGCGCGGCGTTTCACAGCGCTGCTAAGTTTTACCGACAAGCATTAACATCGATCGAAGATGATCCTGAAGTGGCATACCTGCATCTTATAACTGCTGGCGAAATAATCTCTGGGCGTATTCCTTTTGATGAAGATCAGCATTTCGATGACGATCTCTCGGAAGCGCTTCGCTTGATCGAATCGGAAATGCCTGAGGGCAAACGTATTTCAAATCTCCTTCGAAGTCGATTACGGGGCATAAAGCGTCGCTTTGTATCTACCATAGTTTCTATGGTAGACGATCAGTTCTTTGAGCGGAGAGAAGCGGCGCATCACTTCTGTGCCCTTAGGCGCGATGATTTTAGAATGCGAGTGGCCGCAGCATACGATCTTAGAAGTCAATATGTTCATACCGGTTATGCATTTGGAAGGTGGATAACACTTCGTCATCAGAACTCAGAGATTCAAGCTGGTGAACCTATAGTGCCGGATAGAAACATGCAAAAAGTGTTGTATCGAGCTCCCCTTTTTGGAGGGCTTGAGCGGATAATTCGATATGTCCTTCTGAACTTTGCAGTTTCGCTCGGTGCCGACCTTAAAAATATAGACTATAAGAAGGAAGATAAGGATATCTCGCTTAGTTGATCGCCATTGTCACGAAGCCAGCGCGACCCGTCGGTGAGCATGTCGGCCCCGAGCGGCCACCCAGCATGATCGCGACGCATCGTCAGCTGGCCGACTGAGCCAGCAAAAAAGACCTTTCCTACATGTTCCTTTTATGTTCTACCTTGCCGATGCCTGATTCGCCCTCCTCCGCGCTCCTCAAAGACGCCCCCGATTTCATCCCGGTCCCCCTCGCCCGCGCGCGCTACGACGGCTGGCTCCCCGCGCGCCAACGCATGTTCATCGCCGCGCTCTCCGCGACGGGCACCGTCGACGCCGCCGCGCGCGCGGTCGGGATGAGCCGGATGTCGGCGTACAAGCTGCGCCGCCGGCCAGGCG
>JACMKH010000084.1 GCA_014380205.1 Sphingomonadaceae bacterium | reverse complement strand
TTCAGGATCAGGCCCAGGATGCGGAAGCCGTCGCGATAGGTGGAGAGCTTGGATTCCGATCCCTCGGGCCGCGCGGCATAGGCGGTCGGCACCTCGGCGACGGGCATCTTCAGTTCGAGCGCGTGCACGCTGATCTCGGTCTCCGTCTCGAAGCCGCGCGACAAGGCCGGGAACGACTTGGCGAAGCGGCGCGAGAAAACGCGATAGCCCGAGAAGATGTCGCTGAAACTGCGGCCGAACAGGCTCGAGAGCAGCCCGGTGAAGAGCCGGTTGCCGAGCCGGTGCCCGCGGCGATCGGCCCCGTCGTCGACCTCCGAGCGGCGCGCGCCGACGACCATGTCGAGCTGCTCGTCGAGAAGCATGGCGATCAAGGCGGGCGCGGCCGAGGCGTCATAGGTCGCGTCGCCGTCGGCCATGACATAGACGTCGGCCTCGACATCGGCGAACATCCGGCGGACGACGCGGCCCTTGCCCTGCATCGGCTCGGGGCGGACGATCGCGCCGGCCGCGCGCGCGGCCTCGGCGGTGCGGTCGGTCGAATTATTGTCGTAGACGTAGACCGCCGCGTCGGGGAGCGCGGCGCGAAAGGCGGCGACGGTAAGCCCGATCGCGGCCTCCTCGTTGTAGCAGGGCAGGAGGACCGCGACGCGGAGCACGGCGCCGCGATCAGCCCTTGGCCCCGGTGGCGGGCTTCTTCGCGGCCGGCTTCCGGGCGGCGGGTTTCTTCTCGACGGGCTTCTTTTCGGCAGCTGTCTTGTCCGCCGCAGCATCCTTCGCCGAAGCCTTGGCGGATGCCGAGGCCTTCGCGGCAGCCGGCTTCTTCGCGGTCGCCGCCTTCTTCACCGGCTTCTTCTTCGCCGCGCCCTGCTCGTGATCGTGATCGTGATCGCAGTCGGGCCCATGGATGTGTGCGCCCTCCTCGCTCTCGATCGCCGCCTCGAGCTCCTCGCGCGTCGCCACGCGATCGCTGATCTCGGCCGTGCCGAACAGATGATCGACCACCTTGTCCTCATACAGCGGCGCCCGCAGCTGCGCCGCCGCCATGGGCTCGTTGCGGACGTACTCGACGAAGCGCTCGCGCTCTTTGGGCGAATATTGCTGCGCGGCCTGGGTGACGAGCTGGTTCATCTCCTGGCTGCTGATCTGGACGCCGTTGCGCTGGCCGATCTCGGAGAGCAGCAGCCCGAGCCGCACGCGGCGCTCGGCGATGCGCTTATAATCCTCGCGCTCGTCCTCCATCTCCTTGAGCGCGGCCTCGGGATCGGGCTCGTGGCCCGCCTCGTGCTCGAGCTGCTTCCAGATCTGGTCGAACTCGGCCTCGACCATCGAAGGCGGCACGGGGAAGTCGTGGCGCGCGGCGAGCGCGTCGAGCAGCTGGCGCTTCATGTGCGTCCGCGTGAGAGCGTTGAGCTCCTGCGCCTGCTGGCCGCGGAAGATGTCGCGGAGCCTGTCGAGGCTGTCGAGGCCGAGCGACTTGGCGAATTCATCGTCGGGCTTGGCGGCCGGCTTCGCGGTGCGGACCTCGGCGACGACGACATCGAAGGTCGCGGTGCGGCCCTTGAGATGCTCGACCTGGTAATCGTCGGGAAAGCCGACCTCGAGCGTCTTCTCGTCGTTCGCCTTGACGCCGACGAGCTGCTCCTCAAACCCGGGGATGAGCTGCCCCGCGCCGAGCTCGACGGTCATCCCCTCGCCCTTGCCGCCCGCGAACTCCTCGCCGTCGACCTTGCCGGTGAAATCGATCACGACCGCGTCGCCCATCTTCGCCTTGTGGCTCTTGGGCGCGGGCTCGAAGCTCTTCTGCTGATCAGCGAGCCGCGCCACGGCCGCGTCGACCGCCTCCTCGCCGGGCTCGACGGTCAGCCGATCGAGCTTCAAGCCATCGATCGCGATGTCCTTGATCTCGGGGAGTACCTCGACATCGATCTTGAGCTCGATGTCCTTGCCCGCCTCCCAATCCTCGCTCATCTCGACCGCGGGCTGCATCGCGGGTCTGAGCCCTTTGTCCTTGATGACGGCCTGGACCCCCTCCTGGACGGCCTTGCCCACCGCGTCCTGCTCGATCGCGGCGCCGTGCATCTTGCGGACGAGGTTCGGCGGAACCTTGCCGGGGCGGAAGCCGGGCATGCGAATCTGCGGCGCGATCGTCTTCAATTCCTTGTCAACAAGCGCGGCGATATCGGATGCGGGGATGGTCAGCGTGTAGCCGCGCTTCAAGCCCTCGTTGAGCGTCTCGACAGTCTGCATGATCGTGGAAAAACCCTTGTCTTCATAGGAGGATTGGGCGGCTGGTGCGGGCGAAGGGACTCGAACCCCCACATCTTGCGATACCAGGACCTAAACCTGGCGCGTCTACCAGTTCCGCCACGCCCGCCGGTCGGCGGCTCCTATAGCAGCCGGAGGGCGCAGGGCAAGCTAGGCATCCTGCTCGCGCGCGATGCGGGAGCGGAACCAGCGGATGAGCAGGCCGGGCGTTCAAGAGCATCAGCACGCCGTAGATGTTCTGCGTCACGGCGAGCGGCAGGCTGTCCAGCACCGTCAAGGTCAGGAAGGTCGCGAGCGTGACATTGTGGACGCCGACCTCGATCGCGAGCGTCATCCGGTCGCGCGTGTTGACACGCGCGAGCGCGGCGAGGGCGAGGCCGGTCGCCATCGCGGCGAGGTTGAGCGCGAACAGCGGCGGGCCCGCGCGAACGAGATTGGCGAGCACCATCTCGAGGCTCGAGAAGACCGCGAAGCCGATCACGCCGATTAGCACGATCAGCGAGGTGGGCCTCAGCCATTTCGCGAGCCGCTCGGCGAAGCCAGGCGTGAAGCGGCGCACGACCATGCCGACCGCCATCGGCAGCAAGGTGATCCGCGCGAGCTGGAGGATCGTCGCGACCACCGACAGATCGGGCGCCGCGCCGTCCCCTTCCAGAAAATAGGGCAGTGCCCAGCCGAGCAGCAGCGGGATGGTGAACACCGTGACGAGGCTCGACAGCGCGGTGAGCACGACCGCGAGCGCGACATTGCCGCGCCCGATGAAGGTCAGCGCGTTCGATGTCGTCCCCGCCGGCGTGATGCCGAGAATGAACACGCCGAGCGCGAGATCGGGCGGGAGCAGGAACAGCGCGCCGATCGCGAGCGCGAGCAGCGGCATCGCGATGAGCTGCCCCGCGAGCCCCGCAGCGACGGCGCGGCCGTTGGTCGCGACCAGCGCGAAGTCCCTCAGCGCGAGCGTGAGCCCCATGCTGAACATGATCAGCATCAACCCCACGGGGACGAAGACGAGGTTGAGGAATTCGATCAGCGCGGGGGACATCACCCCCAGATCTCCCGCGCGAAGGCGAGGAAGTTCAATCCCATGATCTTCTCGATCCGCCGCTCGCTGAAGCCTCGCGCCGCGAGCCGGTCGGCGAGCAGCATGAACTGGCCGGGGCCGGTGAGCTCGGGAACCAGCGGCAGCGTATCGGGCCGCTCGCCGGTCGCGGCGATCCCCGCCGCCGTGCGCGCGGCCTGGGAAACCGCCGCGCTCACGCGATAGGTCGCCCAGTCGTCGATCCCGGTGGTGCCGCCGTCGGTGCCGATGCCGACATGGTCCTCGCCGCAGACGCGCACGGCATGCTCGATGTGCGCGACGACATCGGCGGCCGTCGCCTCGCGATCGCGGTTGAGGAAGGGCATGAAATAGATGCCGATAAACCCCCCGCGCGCCGCGACCGCGCGCAGCTCGAGATCGGTCTTGTTGCGCGGCAGGTCGGTCAGCGCGCGGCAGCCGGTGTGGTTGATCGAGATCGGACGGGTCGATTTGCGCGCGGCCTCGAGGCAGGTGCGCGTGCCGCTGTGCGAGAGGTCGATCATCACGCGCGCGGCGTTGAGCCGCTCGATGACCGCGCGGCCGAACGGGGTGAGCGGCGGATTGCCCAGGGCCATCGCGCCTCCGCCCAGCGCGTTTGCCGGATTGTAGGTGAGCTGGAAGACGCGGACGCCCAGATTGGCGAAGAGATCGACGCGGTCGACCGCCTCGCCGAGCATGCTCGCATTCTGGAAGCCGTAGATCAGGCCGATCTTTCGCTCGACGCGCGCGCGCTCGATGTCGGCGGCGCGCGTCACCTTGAGCACCGCGTCGGGGCGCGCGCGCACGAACGCGTCCCACGCCGCGACCTCGCGCACGCTGATCTCGAAGGGCTCGTCCTCGCCCGCGACATGGCCGATGGTGACGTTGACCGCGTCCATCCCCGAGGCGCGCGCGTCCGCGAGCACACGCTCGGTCACCTCGATCGCCTCGATCGCGCGAGGATCGGGCGTCTCCTCGCTCGACGGGGGATTGGGGTCGCCGAGCCCGCCGAGCGCATTGACGATGAGCATGTCGCGCCGGGCGGGCGCTGCCTGCGCGCGTGCGATCGACGGCACGGCGAGCAGCCCCGCCCCCGCTAGCGCGAGAAAGTCCCTTCGGTCCAGCCCCCGCCCCGCCATCGCCGCCCTCCTTCGCGCCCGCTGCTATGCCGCGCCCGCCTTTCCGGCAACCCCGCGCCGCGCCCGCGCGTTGTCGGCGAGAAGGAGATCATCAGCATGGCCGGTCCCGACCCCCACCCCGACAGCGTCCCTCAGGAGACGCCCCCCGACGCAGTCCCCGAGGAGGTCCCGTCCCCCGGCCAGGGCGATGTCGACAATCCGGGCGCTGTCCCGAGCGAGCAGCCCGGCGCGCCGGGCAAGGGCGTAGGGAGCGTGGAGGGTGTGGATGACGGCGAGGACCCGCGGGTCTGACGAAATACCGCCTCTATCCCCTTTGAGAAGTATCAGGCGGTAGGCGCGATCGGCTGGCGGTGCGGGGCGAGATGCTGTAACCTGAAAGCCCGGAGCAGCTGAAAGGCCTTGCGATGATCGAGAAAGAGGAAGCCAAGCCCGACGCCCCTAAGGCCGAAGAGGACGACAAGGTCGAGACCAAGAGCGTACCGCCCGAGATCGATATGAAGATCGATCCGCCGCCGATGGGGCCGCGCTGAGAACGTCAGTCGAGCTGCTTCCGGAGCAACTCGTTGACCACGGCGGGGTTGGCCTTGCCGGCCATCGCCTTCATCGTCTGGCCGACGAAGAAGCCGAACAGCTTGTCCTTGCCCGCGCGATATTCGGCGAGCTTGTCGGGGTTGGCGGCGAGCATCTCGGCGATGACGCGCTCGATCTCGCCCGTGTCCGAGGTCTGCCTGAGGCCGCGCGCCTCGACGATCGCGGCGGCGTCCTCGCGGGTCTCGAGCATGATCTCGAAGACCTGCTTGGCGAGACTGCCTGAGAGCGTGCCGTCGGCGATGAGCGCGAGCAGGCCCGCGCCCGCGGCGGGGCCGACCGGGCTCTCGTCGAGACCCTTGCCGAGCCGGTTGAGCGCGCCGAACAGCTCGGAAATCAGCCAGTTGGCGGCGGGACGCGCGAGCTCGGACTCGGACTTGCCCTGGGCGTGCGTGCTCTCGGCGAGCAGCGCCTCGAACCAGCGCGCGGTTTCGGCCTCAGCGGTCAGCACAGCAGCGTTGTAGGCGGATAGCCCGAGCTTGGACTCGTAGCGGCGGCGCTTGGCGTCGGGAAGCTCGGGAAGGCTCGCGCGGCATTCCGCGACGAAGGCCTCGTCGAGATCGAGCGGGAGCAGATCGGGATCGGGGAAGTAGCGGTAGTCGTGCGCGTCCTCCTTGGAGCGCATCGATCGAGTCACGCCCTTGTCGGGATCGAACAGCCGTGTCTCCTGAACGACCGCGCCGCCGTCCTCGATCAGATCGACCTGGCGGCGGGCCTCGTGCTCGATCGCTGCCATCACGAAGCGCACCGAATTGACGTTCTTGGTCTCGGTGCGTGTGCCAAGCTCCCCGCCGGGCTTGCGCACGCTGACGTTGACGTCGGCGCGCATCGAGCCCTCCTCCATATTGCCGTCGCACGAGCCGACATAGCGCAGGATCGCGCGCAGCTTCCTGAGATACGCCCCCGCCTCGGCGGGCGAGCGCATGTCGGGGCGCGAGACGATCTCCATCAGCGCGACCCCCGAGCGGTTGAGGTCGACATAGGACATCGAGGGGTGCTGATCGTGCATCAGCTTGCCCGCGTCCTGCTCGAGATGGATGCGCTCGATGCCGATCGACTTGACCGCCGAATCGGGGTCCTTCTCGTCGAGCGTCACCTCGACCGCGCCCTCGCCGACGATCGGATGATAGAGCTGCGAAATCTGATAGCCCTGCGGCAGATCGGCGTAGAAATAATTCTTGCGGTCGAAGCGAGATACCTTGTTGATCTGCGCCCCGATTGCCATCCCGGTGCGGACCGCCTGGCGGAT
>JACMKH010000083.1 GCA_014380205.1 Sphingomonadaceae bacterium | reverse complement strand
GCGATTCGCTGCGCGCCATCGCCGATCCCGAGCTGCGCGCGTGCCTCGAAGCGCTCGCCGGCGCGGTCGCGGCGAGCGAGGAAGTGCCCATCCTTTCCATCCCCATCAAGCGGCTCCGCGACTTGGGCCGGCCAACCACTTCGGAGAGAACGCAGCCATGAAGACCATGTTTAGAGTTTCCGGTATCGTCATTGCGATGGCGCTCGCCGCGTGCGGCAGTGAGACGCCGACCACGGGCAACGCCGCCAACGCGCAGGTCGACACGAGCCGCGACTGGACCCAGACCGTTAGCGCAACCGAGGCTGGCGGCTTCGTGATCGGCAACCCCGACGCTCCCGTGAAGCTCATCGAATATGCGTCGCTTACCTGCCCGCATTGCGCGGCATTCTCCGAACAGGGCTACGGGGCGCTCAGCGAGGAATATATCAAGCGCGGGCTCGTGAGCTACGAGATCCGCAACTTCGTGCTCAACCCGGTCGATCTCGGCGCGACGATCCTCAGCCGTTGCAACGGGGCCGAGCCTTATTTCGCGCTGACCGAGCGAATCTTCGCCAACCAGGACGCGATGATGCAGGCCGCGCAGAACGCCGATCCTGCGCAGATGCAGGCGATCCAGTCGCTGCCGCGCGAGCAGCAGCCGGCGCGCTTCGCCGAGGTGGTGGGGCTAGTCGCTTTCGTCGGCGGGCTCGGCATTCCCGAGGCGCGCGCGCGAGAATGCCTCGCCGATCCGTCCGCAATCCAGGCGCTCCAGCGCCTTTCGGAAACGGGGCGGCAGGAGCACAATGTCCAAGGCACGCCAACCTTTGTAATCAACGGCGAAGTTGAGACCGCGAACACTTGGCCAGCGATTAAGGTGCGCCTCGACGAGGAGCTGCGATAGGTCGCGCCAAGTGCCGCGCGCTCCTCGTTTGAGGATGGCAATCGGCGAGCTGGTCCCGTAGCGCGAAACCGTCCCCAACCGCGTTCGTCCCGAGCTTGCCTGTCCGCACGAAAGCGGGGAATCCAAGAGCCATGATTCCGGCGGCCCCGCCATGCGCATAAAACGGCTCAAGCTCGCGGGCTTCAAGAGCTTCGTCGATCCCGCCGAGCTCCGCATCGAGCCGGGGCTGACCGGCGTCGTCGGGCCCAACGGCTGCGGCAAATCGAACCTCTTGGAAGCGATTCGCTGGGCGATGGGCGAGTCGCGGCCCAAATCGATGCGCGGCGGCGAGATGGACGACGTCATCTTCGCGGGAACCGACTTCCGCCCCGCGCGCGACTTCGCCGAGGTCGCGATCCTCGCCGAGCGCGACGACGCTGACCTGCCAGGCGAGACCGTGCTCGCGGGGCCGGGGGACATCGAGATCGTCCGCCGAATCGAGCGCGGCGCGGGATCGGCCTGGCGGATCAACGGGCGCGACGTGCGCGCGAAGGATGTCGCGCTGATTTTCGCCGACGCGGCGACGGGCGCGCACTCGCCCGCGCTGGTCAGCCAGGGGCGGATCGGATCGGTGATCGCGGCCAAGCCCGCCGAACGGCGACAGATGCTCGAGGAGGCGGCGGGAGTCGCGGGGCTCCACGTCCGCCGCAAGGACGCCGAGCAGAAGCTGCGCGCGACCGAGACCAACCTCGCGCGGCTTGGCGACCATCTCGCCGTGATGGAGGCGCGCATCGTGGGGCTCAGGCGCCAGGCGCGCGCGGCAAGCCGTTATCGCGCGCTGTCCGATCGGATCAGGCTGTCCGAAGCGCAGCTTGTGTTTGCGCGCTGGCGCGACGCCGCGACCGCAGCCGAGGCCGCCAGGCTTGAAGCGCAGCGCACAGAG
>JACMKH010000001.1 GCA_014380205.1 Sphingomonadaceae bacterium | reverse complement strand
GGCTCGGCCCCGCCGGGGTCGTTCGGGGGGGGGCCCCCCCGCCGGGGGGGGCCCCCCCCGGCCGCCCCGTCTGCTGAAAAAAAGTCCGTGCGTGGG
This sequence comes from Sphingomonadaceae bacterium, assembly GCA_014380205.1. Lineage (GTDB taxonomy): Bacteria > Pseudomonadota > Alphaproteobacteria > Sphingomonadales > Sphingomonadaceae > Parasphingopyxis. The sequence goes on along the minus strand of JACMKH010000001.1, from coordinate 3,230 downwards.
GCGAGGCCTAAGCCGTCGCGCTAAACCGATTTTTTACGATCTTCCCGCTATGCGCTCGACCGGGTTGGGAAATGGACTAGCGATGCCGGAAATCGAGCCGTCCGAAGAATTGGTCGAATGGGCCGAGTTCGAGTCCGCGCGCGAGGAGCTCGGTGCAGGATTCGCGCGCATCCTCATGTATTTCCGCGAGGACGGGGCCAAGTCGGTCGAGGCGATCGAGACCGCGATGCGCGAATGCGACGCGGTCGGACTGGTCACGCCCGCGCACACGCTCAAGGGCGAGGCCTTCCAGTTCGGCGCGCGCCCGCTCGCCGAGCTTGCCGAGCATATCGAGCTCACGGCGCGCCACTATCTCGAGATGCAGATGACCCCCGACGAGCTCGTCCCCGAGGTCGCCAAGCTTCGCCCCGTGTTCGAGGCGACGCTCGCGCTGTTCGAGCAGGCGACCAATCCGCTCGTCCAGCGCCGCGCGCCCGACGATAATCGCGCACCCGACGACAATGTCGTGATCCGGAGCTTCGGGCAGGGCTGATCGCCCCGCCCATCGCCGCCTCTACCCCCTCAGCGCCGGCCCGTGAATGTCGATGTCGTCGACCCAGAGCAGGCCGCGATAGTCGAGCGGGACGTCCTCGAGCTCGTCGAAACTCTGGACGGCGGCGGGATCGCCGTCGCCCGCGTTGGTGCGCACGACCATCGGGCGGACGCCCGCCGCGTTCATCCGCGCGAGGAAGCGATTGGGCCAGCCCCAGATCAGCCATTGGCGGTCGAGCGGAACCGAGATGAAGCCGCCCCGGCATTGCGTCGGCACGCGGCCATACCAGCCGCTCCACAGATAGGCGTCGAAACAGGCCTCGGCGGCGGCGACGTCGAGCGTGACGGCCTCGGGGAAACGCTCGCGGATCGCGGCGAGCAGCGCGGGGTCGCCCATCACCATCGCGCGCGCGTCCATCTCGCGCTCCGCGCGGCGATATTCCTCGGCGAGCATTTGGGCCTGCGCAGGATCGGCGTCGGCGAAATCGAAGATGATAAAGCGATCGCCGACATCGCGGACGAGCTCCTCGACGCTCGGCATCGGGGCGATGCCCTGGCCGCGCAGCGGGTAGCGCTCGCCGTCGGGCGTGTAGCCGTGCGAGATGTCGAGGCGGCGCAGCGCGTCGAAGCTCATTTCCGCGACCGCGCCCTCGCCGTTGGTGCGGCAGTCGATGCGTCCGTCGGGGAAGAGCACGAGGCGCCCGTCGGCGGTCGCGCGGACATCGACCTCGACATAGTCGGCGCGGCGGGCGAGCGCGCCGCGGATGCCGCTCAGGCTGTTCGACACGAAATTGTGAATCGGCTCCGCGGGGATGCGGACCTCGGGGCAGGGATCGCCGGCGGGCGCCTCGATGGGATTCTGATACAGGCCGCCGAGCGCGGCGATCTGGAGCCGTCCGCCCGGCGCGGCGGCGAGCCACGAGGCATTCATCGCCGTGAGGACGAGCAGCGCTACGCCGACGACGGCGAGCAGGACGAGCCGAATCGAAATGCCCCCAACCTCTCGCGCGCTTCCCCGCAATCCTCGACCATCCGCTCGCGCAATGCTTCAAGATCGTCGAACTTCGCCTCCGGACGAAGGAAGGCGATTAGCTCGACCTCGATAGTCTGTCCATAGATGTCGTCGTCGAAATCGAAGAAATGGGGCTCGAGCAGTTCTTTGGGCGGGGCGAAGCTCGGGCGGACGCCGAGGTTGGCGGCGCCGTCGAGCAGGCGGCCGTCGGGAAGGTGGCCGCGCACCGCGTAGATGCCGTAGCGCGGGCGCTGGTAGTGGCCGAGGTCGATGTTGGCGGTCGGAAAGCCGAGCGCGCGCCCGCGCTTGTCGCCGTGCTCGACCACGCCCCGGATCGCGAAGGGGCGGGTGAGCAGGCGCGTCGCGGTCTCGCAATCGCCCTCGGCGAGCGCATCGCGGATGCGGCTCGACGAGACGATTCCCTCGGCGTCGGCGACCGGGGCGACCATCTCGGTGAAGAAGCCGTGGCGGCGGGCGTGGTCGGCGAGCAGCACGACATCGCCGCCGCGGCCCTTGCCGAAGACGAAGTCCGCCCCCGTGACGACGCCGGCCGCGCCGAAGCGCTCGAGCAGCAGCTTGTCGATGAAGTCCTCGGCGGTGGTGTTGGCGAGCTCGGCGTCGAACTCGAAGACGAGCATCGCGTCGGCGCCGGCCACGCCGAACAGCGCCTCGCGCTGGTCGAGCGTGGTCAGGCGGAAGGGCGGGGCGGCGGGATCGAAATGGCGGACGGGGTGCGGATCGAAGGTCGCGACGAGGACGGGGCGGCGATCGTCTCTCGCGTGCGCCGTCGCGCGGCCGACGACCGCCTGGTGGCCGAGGTGGAAGCCGTCGAAATTGCCGAGCGCGATGACTCCGCCGCGAAGGCCGGGGGGGAAGGGATCGCGGTGGGAGAGGCGCATGAGGGCGGGCTATAGGGGGCGGGGAGGGCTTCGGAAACCTCCGCGCTTGGCGTGAACCACAGCGCGCCGCTGGCCTAACGCCATCTTAAGCCCTGATGGGGCAAATTGCCTCCGAAATGGATCAATCGACGGCGCGTGCGATGGACGAGGACATCCCCGAACGACCGAAGCGCAAGGCGCTGCTTTCGAGCGCCCCGGCCGCGCGCGCGGACGGCGAGGAGATCGACATCCGCGTGCGCAACCTTTCGGGCACCGGGCTCGGGGGCGTCGCCTCGACTCAGCTCGTGCGCGACGAATCGATCGCAGTCGAGATCAGGGGCATCGGCGAGGTGCGCGGACACGTCGCCTGGACGCGCGGCGTCTCGTTCGGGATGGTGTTCGACGAGCCGGTCGACGCGAGCCGCTTCGCGGTCGCCGAGCCCTTCCTTCCCGTTCCCGAGCATTATTCGGTCAACCGGCGCTTCCGGCCGGTCGCGCAAACCGAGTTCCGCCGCCCAGGCTTCAAGCGGGCTTAGCCTAGCAGGCGCGCGAGCGTGACGCGGTAGCGCTCGGCGATCGCTTCGGCGGCGAGATGGCGGCCGCCGGCGACGCATTTCCGCCCTCCGCGCCAGACGCAATCGATCGCGCCCGCGCGGCTCGCGAAGATCCAGCCGTCGAGAAGGAGGTCGCCCTCCCGCGCGGCGAGCGAAGGATGGGCGGCATCGAGCGAGACGATGTCGGCGGGCGCGCCCTCGGCAAGGCCGGTCTCGACCCCCAGCGCTTGCGCGCCGCCCGCGAGCGCGGCGTCG
>JACMKH010000082.1 GCA_014380205.1 Sphingomonadaceae bacterium | reverse complement strand
TGCTGCATGACCTGGCTGACGATCGGCTGGAGCCGCTCGCCGATCTGCTGGCGGACATAGGCGACATTGCGCCCGAGCGTCTGCTGGAGCGTCTGAAGCTCGCGCTGGGCGTTGGCCTGCTGCGTCTGGAAGGTCTGGATGCGCTGCTGAAGCGCCGCGTCAGGCTGCTGGCCCTGCGGGATCGCCGCGACCAGCGCGCGGATCGCCTGCTCCTCGGTCTGAAGCGGTCCGCCGAGCGCCTGGGCGCGCGCCTGCGCCTGCGCCTGCTGCGCCTGAAGTTGCGCGTTGGCCGCGACGCAGGCGGTGCATTGCGTGAGGATGCGCTCGTTGTCGACGATCGCGACGATGGCGCCGGGAAGCTGCTGGGCCGAGGCCGCGACGGGAAGCGCGAGCGCCGCGAGCGCGACGCCAAGAGTGAATTTGTTCATCAGAACTGGGTTCCTACGTTGAAGGTGAAGAATTTCTCGTCATCGCCCTCCTGCGTGAGCAGCGGGAAGGCAAGATCGACACGGAAGGGGCCGAAGGGCGAGTTCCACGAAACGCCCGCGCCGATCGTGATGCGCGGGGCGGGCGTGTCGCCGACGAACTCCTCGAGGAAGGGCGGGATCGTCTGGGCGAAGAGCTGGCGCGGGGTGCCGTCGGGATTGAGCGGATTGGGCGAGAGCCCGTCGCCGCCCTGCTCGCCGGGCACGATATATTGGGGGTTGCCGTCGGCGTCGCGGATCGGACGGACCTCCGGACCTGGGAAGAAGCCCTCGGGGCAGCTCGGCGCGGTCTCGCCGCCCGGCGCGGGGTTGCCGTTGGCGTCGACGCAATCGAACGAGGTCAGCGCGGGATCGGCGAGGCCGAACACCGCGCCGATGTCCATGAAGATCGACGGGCGGAAGCCGAGCTCGCGCCCGCCAGCGCCCAAGGGAATTTCGAGCTCGGCGCGGCCGAGATAGTAGGCCCGGCCGCCGAGCGCGTCGTCGGTGACGAAGCTCGGATCGGGATTGAGCTCGTTGGTCCCCGCGATGAACGGCGTGCGGCGCACGCGCGGGCCGACGCCGCGGATGTCGAAGCCGCGAATCTGGGGCTCGCCGAGGAAGAAGCGGTCGGTCAGCCGGACATCATCGACGCCGAAACCCTCGCGGTTCTCGAACGACCAGATATAGCCCGCCTCGGCGCTGAGCCCGAAGATAAAGCCCGAGCCGAGATTCCAGTAGCGGTCGGCGTCGATCCGCGACCGGACGTAGCGCGTCTCGCCGCCGAGCCCCGCGATGTCTTGGCTGAAGATCGCGCGCAGCCCGCGCGTCGGGCGGAAGCCGTTGTCGAGCGTGTTGTAGACCAGTGAATAGCCGACCGAGGAGGTGATCCGCTGGCCCAGCGCGTCACACAGATAGCGACCGGCGAGGATGGGGTCGCATTCGGCGAGCCCGTCACCGTCGGTGTCGAAGAAGAACTGGTTCTCGTCGAGCGTGACGTCGTCCTGGCTAAGCCCGTAGCGCAGCGCGAGCGAGGTGAATTCGGTGAGCGGCACGCCGGCGCGGACCTGGAAGCCCGTGGTGACCTGTTGATAGGTCGTGTTGCGTTCGTCGCCCAGGAAGTTGAACGAGTTGTAATCGCGCCGGAAGACGTCCACGCCGAGCGCGATGTTGCGATCGAACAGATAGGGCTCGGTGAAGCCGAGCTCGACCGAGCGCGAGTAGCTCGAATAGTTGAACCCCGCGCGCAGCTGCTGGCCGCGCCCGAGGAAGTTGCGCTGCTCGACCGACAGGCTGACGAGGAAGCGCTCGAGGCTCGAAAAGCCCGCCGAGACCTGTATTTGGCCCGTGGCGCGCTCCTCGAGATTGGTCACCAGGATGACGCGGTCGGGGCCCGAGCCCGGCTGCTGCTCGATCTCGAGCTCGTCCTGGAAATAGCCGAGCGACTGGATGCGGTCGCGCGAGCGGCGGACGAGGAAGGTGTTGAACGCGTCGCCTTCTTGGACGCGAAACTCGCGCCGGATCACCTTGTCGCGCGTCACCGTGTTGCCGTTGATGTCGATCCGCTCGATGTAGACGCGCGGCGCCTCCTCGATGCGGAAGCGCACGCTCATCGTGCGCTCCTCGGCGTTGCGCGTGAACTCGGGGCGGACCTCGGCGAAGGCGTAGCCGAGCAGCCCCGCGGTCTCGGTGAGCCGGTCGATCGTGTTCTCGATCTCTTGGGCGTTGTACCATTCGCCGCTCTGGATCGGGATCATCGTCTCGAACTGCTGGGGCTGGAAGTCGCGGAGGTCGCTGTCGAGCTCGATCTCGGCGAATTTGTAGCGCTCGCCCTCCTCGACGACATAGGTGATGATGAAATCGCGGCGGTCGGGAGTCAGCTCCGCGACTGCCGAGACCACGCGGAAATCGACATAGCCCTCGGTCAGGTAGAATTGCCGCAGCCGCTGCTGGTCGAAGGCGAGCCGGTCGGGGTCGTAGGTGTCGCTCGACGAGAAGAAGCGGAAGAAGCGCGACTGCTTGGTTGCCATCTCCGCGCGCAGGTCGCCGTCCGAGAAGACCTCGTTGCCGATGACGTTGATCTGGCGGACGCTCGACGAGGGGCCCTCGTTGATCACGAAGACGATGTCGACGCGGTTCTGGTCGAGCCGCACCATCTGGGGCTCGATCGTCGCGGCGAAGCGGCCGCGGCGGCGATAGAGCTCGAGAATACGCGCGACATCGGCGCGCGCGCGCGATCGCGTGAAGATCTGGCGCGGCGCGAGCCGGATTTCGGGGGTGATGTCCTCGCTGTCGAGCGCGCTGTTGCCCTCGAGCAGGACGCGGTTGATGACGGGGTTTTCGGTCACGACGATAGTGAGGTCGCCGAGATTGTCGCGAATCTCGACATCGGCGAAAAGCTCGGTCTCGAACAGATCGCGCAGCGCCTCGTCGAGCGTCTCGCGCGTGTAAGGCTGGCCTGCCCGCAGCTCGACATAGGAGCGGATCGTGTCGGGCTCGAGCCGCTGCGAACCCTCGACGCGGATCGAACGCACGACGCCCGAGCCGGGCAGCGGGGCGGCGGCCACCGGCGGCGCGGATTCCTGGAAGGTCGCGACGGGCGGCGTCGCCGGCTGCTGAGCGAGCGCCGGACTTCCCCCGCCGAGCGCGGTGCCGAGCATCAGCAGCGCGGCGAGCCTCGGACGGGAGGGCCTCAAATCATTAAACAGCACGCGTCACCGACCTCATGTGTTGAATAGAGCCGGCGACAGCCGATCGTCCCGCCCTGCCCTGCCCCATCGGCGTCAGCCGATCAAGCCGCTCAATCGCTCCCAGAGCCCGAACGAGCCCAAATCGATCACCGTGACCATCAGCATGAAGCCGAGCAGCACGGCGAGCCCCATGCGGAACGCCCATTCCTGTGTCTCGCGGCTGAGCGGCTTCCGGCGCGCCGCCTCGACCGCGTAGAAGACGAGATGGCCGCCATCGAGCATCGGGATCGGCAGCAGGTTGATGAAGCCGAGGTTGATCGACACCGCCGCCATGAACAGCGCGAAGGCGAGCACGCCGAGGCTCGCCTGCTGGCCCGAGATCTCGGCGATTCGCAGCGGTCCGCCGAGCTCCTCGACCGAGCGCCTGCCGGTGATGATCTGGCCGAGCGTGACGACGATCATCTCGACGGTGCGGACAGTCTGGCCGATCGCCTTGCCAGGCAGCGCAAGCGGCGCGACGGGCATCAGCTCGGTGCCCTCGGCCTCGACGCCGAGCAGACCGATGCGCATCTCGTTGCCGAACGGATCGCGCTCGACATGCGCGGCGGGAGCCGCGTCGATCGCCAGCGCCCGCCCATCGCGCAGCACGTCGAAGCGCATCGGCGTCTCGGGGCGGATGAAGATTCGCTCGCGCATTTCCTCGAAGCTGGAGATCGATTCGCCGTCCACCGCGACGACGCGGTCGCCAATCTCGAAGCCCGCGCGCGCCGCGACCGATTCCTCCATGATCCCGGTGACCACGGGCGGGGTGCGCCACTCGCCGTAGGAGGCGAGAATAACCATGAAGATCACGACCGCGAGCAGGAAATTGATCATCGGCCCGGCGAGCACGATCAGGAAGCGCTGCCACACCGGCTTGGCCTGGAAGGTACGCGCGCGCTGCTCGGGCGGGAGTCGCAGCCATTCCTCGCTCGGCTGGCTCGCCGGATTGATGTCGCCGGCGAATTTGACATAGCCGCCGAGCTGGAGCCAGCCGACCTTCCAGCGCGTCCCGCGCTTGTCGGTCCAGCCCAGAATCTCGCGCCCGAAACCGATCGAGAAGCTGTCGGCGTCGACCCCGAACCAGCGGCCGACGAGATAATGGCCGAGCTCGTGGACGAAGACCAGCGGCCCGATCATCAGGAAGAAGGCGACGATGGTGAACAGCAGCCCCGGGCTTTCGAGCGTCATGCCGCCTGCCTCTCCATAAGCTCACGCGCCCTCAGCCGCGCCTCACCGTCGATGGCGAGGACATCGTCGAGCGCCGACGGGGCCGGCGGGTCATAGCGTTCGAGCACGCGCTCGACAATCGCGACGATGTCGAGGAAGCAGATGCGCCCGGCGAGGAACGCCGCGACGGCTTCCTCGTTCGCCGCGTTGAGGATCGCGGGCCGCGCGCCGCCCTCCTCCATCGCCGCGCGCGCGACACGCAGCGCCGGAAAGCGCTCGGCATCGGGCGGCTCGAAATCAAGGCGGCCCAGCGCGGCGAGATCGAGTCGCGCGCACGGCGTGTCGATCCGGTCGGGCCAGGCGAGCGCATAGGCGATCGGCGTGCGCATGTCGGGCGCGCCGAGCTGCGCGAGCACCGATCCGTCGCGATATTCGACGAGCGAATGGACCACCGACTGGGGATGGACGAGGATGTCGTAGCGGTCGGGCGGCAGGCCGAAGAGATGGCGCGCCTCGATCAGCTCTAGTCCCTTGTTCATCATCGTCGCCGAATCGACCGAGATCTTGGCGCCCATCGACCAGTTGGGGTGCTGGACCGCGCGTTCGGGGGTGACCGCGCGCATCGCATCGTGGTCCCAATCACGGAAAGGCCCGCCGCTCGCAGTCAGGATGACGCGGCTGACATTTTCGGGCCGCTCGCGATCGAAGCACTGGAAGACGGCGTTGTGCTCGGAATCGACGGGAAGGATGATAACGCCGCGCGCTACCGCCGCGCGGATCATCAGCGCGCCCGCCGAGACGAGCGATTCCTTGTTGGCGAGCGCAAGCGCCGATCCCGCCTCGATCGCCGCCATCGCGGGCCGCAGTCCCGCCGTACCGACGATCGCCGCCATCACGAGATCCGCGCCCATCGCCGCCGCCTCAATAACCGCCGCGCAGCCCGCCGCGGCCTCGATGCCGGTTCCGGCAAGCGCCTCGCTCAGCGCGGGCCTCATCGCCTCATCGCCGATCACGGCGCGCCTCGCGCCTGTCGCGATCGCGGCGGCGGCAAGGCCCTTGACATCACTGTTCGCGGTGAGCGCCACGACCTCGAAGCGATCGGGATTGCGCCCAATCAGATCGAGTGTCGAGCAGCCGACCGATCCAGTGGCGCCGAGCACGGTGATCGTCTTGCGCGCCATCACAGCCATCCAACCGCGACCACGCCGCCGACGATCGTCGCGACGGGTACGAAGCCGTCGAGCCGGTCGAGCGCGCCGCCATGGCCGGGGAGCAGGCGGCCGCTGTCCTTGACCCCCGCCTTGCGCTTGAGCCAGCTCTCGAACAGGTCGCCTGCCTGCGCGACCACCGCGAGCAGCGCACCGAGCGGGATGAGCAGCGGGTCGAGGTCAGTCAGGACGACGACCAGAGCGCCTAGGGCCATCGCCCCAGCGATACCGCCGATCAGGCCCGACCAGGTCTTCTTGGGGCTGAGGCGGGGGGCGAGCTTGGGGCCGCCTATGGAACGGCCCGCGAAGAACGCCGCCGTGTCGGTCGCCCAGACCACGCAGAAGGTCCACAGCGCGAGCGCGAAGCCGTGATCGGGCTGCTCGCGGATGAACAGGATCGCGAGCGTCGGAAGTCCGACATAGAGCTGACCGAGCGCGAGCCGCAGGCTCTTACCGACCAGCCCGACCAGCGCGGTCGCCGCGACGAGCGCGATCAAGGCATTTTCGGCCACGGAGTCGATCCAGGGCATCGCGGTAATCATCACCGCGCCCACCGCGACCATCGAGACAACGATCAACCGCCTCGGCGCGAGCATCAGCCCTGCCCATTCGGCCGCCATCATCATCGCGGCGATCAGCGCGAGCAGCCAGAAACTCTCGTTCCCCGCGAACAGCGCGGCGAGCGCGACCGCGATGAGCACCGCGCCGGTGATCACGCGGAGCGACATGTCGGTCAGGCGGCGGGGCTGGACGATATCGATCAGACGCCTCCGAAGCGGCGCTCGCGCCGGCCGAACTCGTCGATCGCCGCAGCGAGCGCGGCGCCGTCGAAATCGGGCCAGAGCGTGTCGGTGAAGACGAGCTCGGCATAGGCCGCCTGCCAGAGCAGGAAGTTCGACAGGCGCTGCTCGCCCGAGGTGCGGATGAGCAGATCGAGCGGCGGCAGATCGCGCGTGTCGAGCCGCGCTTCGATCATCGCTTCGTCGATCCGCGCCGGATCGAGCCGGCCTTCGACGGCGTCGACGGCAAGCGCGCGCGCGACTTCGGCGAGCTCGGATTGCGCGCCATAGTTGAGCGCGACGACGAGCATCGGCCCCGTGTTGGCGGAGGTGCGCGCGACCGCGCCCTCGATCAGCCCGACCACGTCGGGCTCGAAGGCGCGATAATCGCCGATCGCCCTGATGCGGACGCCCGCGCGCGCGAGTTCGTCGAGCTCGCTGCGCACGAAGCGGCGCAGCAGGTTCATCAGATCGGCGATCTCCGAGGCTGGCCGCCGCCAGTTCTCCGACGAGAAGGCGTAGAGTGTGAGCGCCTCGATGCCGAGATCGCCCGCCGCGCGTACGACCTTGCGCACCGCCTCGGCCCCCGCGCGATGCCCCGCGAC
>JACMKH010000081.1 GCA_014380205.1 Sphingomonadaceae bacterium | reverse complement strand
GCGTCGGGCGCGGCGCGCATCGCGTCGAGCGCGCGGTCGAGCGTCTCGCTACAGACGAAGCCGCTGCCGCAACGGAACTGGGCTAGATACCAGTCGGGCGCCTCGCTCGGCGCGACGCGGTCGACGAGCACGAGATCGGCTGGGCGGTCCGGCGCGACCATCACTGCGTCGATTCCGATCGTCCGCCAAGCCGCACGAAACTCGGCGAACATGCGTCGGCCGCCCTCGCTGGCCGGAATCGCAACGCGCAGCGGCGGGATCTCGCCACCCGCACCGCGCCAGCGCGCGACGATGTCGGCCGCGTAGGCACGCCGCGCCTCGATATCGACATCATACCAGTCGGGCAGCGTCAGTCGGCGAAGCTCTGTGACGCCCTCGGGGATGATCGTGCGCTGGCGCTCGGCGGCGATGCGGTCGAACGCGGCCATGATCCGCCGCCGGCTGATCGCCATCGACAGCGCGTCGCGATTCTCGCCGTCGGCGAGGAAGCCTTCGCGCGGGACGAAGCCGAGCCCGAACAGCCCCTGGACGGGATCGAACAACAGCTGGTCGTTGCTTGGCTCGATCGCCTCGGCATAGATCAGATCGAGCAAGGTGCCGCCGAGGACGACATCGGCGCGGCCGAGCTCGAAGCGCGCGACCGCGCGCGGCATCGGCTCGAAATAGACGAGCGCGCGCACGGGCGCCTCGGCAGGCGCTTCGCCCTCGGCGAGGTCCTCTTCATCCGCCGGCTCACGCCGGGCGCGCAGCTGGACGCGTTCGGCGTTGGCGCCCGCGATTTCCAGCCACCCCAGCCCCTCGCTCCCGCGCAGCACGGCGAGATCAGGTTGCGCGAGCAGCTGGAGGAAGTCCGAGCGCGGATGCCTGAGGACGATCTCGACAATTTCGGGGGTCACCGCCTCGATCAGCTCGATGTCCCTGAGCAGCGGGCGCAGACGGTTGCGGCTGTCGGGCGCCCGCGCGGCGCGGAGCTGGCTCACGATCTGCGCGGCGGTGAGCTCGCTGCCGTCGCGCCAGTGGCGATCGGCGAGCCTGAAGATATAGCTCACCCCGTCGTCGAGCACGATCCAGCGGCGCGCGAGCGCGGGCTCGACCTGGCCCTCGGCGTCGAGCGTGACGAGCCCCGGCGCCATCCCCTCGAGCAGCAACGCGGCCCCGCGCCGGGGCGGCGCGCGATTGGGATCGGCGAGCGTGGGCCGCTCGCCCGCCACGCTTACCACCACGGGCTCGTTCTCGCCGAACGCGTCGGAGCAGCCGGCGGCGAGCAGGAGGAGCAGCAAGGTCAGCAGGCGTCGCGGCATGGCCTCTCCTCGAACCAGCGTGCGGACGGCGGGGGTCGAACCCGCACTCCCCGAGGGGAAGCGGATTTTAAGTCCGCTGCGTCTACCGGTTTCGCCACGTCCGCGCCTCCGCGACCAAACCCATTCGCGCGGGCGGGTCAAGCGCGAAGGGGATGGGCAGCGGCCGACCAAGCCTCTAACGCGCGGCGCCATGGCTTCCGTTATCAGCATCGTCGGGCTCACCAAGACCTACGCCTCGGGTGTCGAGGCGCTGCGGCCGATCGACCTCGACATCGAGAAGGGCGAGATTTTCGCGCTGCTCGGCCCCAATGGCGCGGGCAAGACGACGTTGATCAGCATCGTCTGCGGGATCGTTACCGCGACGACGGGGAGCGTGACCGCCGACGGGCACGACATCGTCCGCGACTATCGCGCGGCGCGGATGAAGATTGGGCTGGTGCCGCAGGAGCTCCACACCGATTCGTTCGAGACGGTGTGGGCGACCGTCACCTTCTCGCGCGGCCTGTTCGGCAAGCCGCCGAGCCCCGGCCACATCGAGAAGGTGCTTCGCGATCTTTCGCTGTGGGACAAGCGCGACGCCAAGGTTCAGGAGCTTTCGGGAGGGATGAAGCGGCGCGTGATGATCGCCAAGGCGCTCAGCCACGAACCCGAGATATTGTTTCTCGACGAGCCCACCGCCGGGGTCGATGTCGAGCTGCGCCGCGACATGTGGGGGCTCGTGCGCGAGCTTCGCGAGGGAGGCGTCACGATCATCCTCACCACCCATTACATCGAGGAGGCCGAGGAGATGGCCGATCGCGTCGGCGTGATCTCGAAGGGCGAGCTGATCGTGGTCGAAGAGAAGAACGCGCTGATGAAGAAACTCGGAAGGAAGACGCTGACGCTCAACCTCGCCGAGCCGCTGGCGGCGCTGCCCGGGGGGCTCGATGCCTGGGCGCTCGAGCTCAAGGCGGAGGGCCACGAGCTCGAGCATGTGTTCGACGCGCAGGCCGAGGCGACGGGCGTCCCCGCCTTGCTCGCCAGGCTCGGCGCGCTCGGCATCGGCTGGAAGGACCTGAACACGCGGCAATCCTCGCTCGAGGACATTTTCGTCGGCCTGGTCAGCGAGCGGCGGGGAGGTGCGGCATGACGCGCTTCAACCGCCACGGCGTCTGGGCGATCTATCGCTTCGAAGTCAACCGCTTCGGCCGCACCGTGTGGACGAGCCTCGCCACCCCGGTGATCACGACCGCGCTCTATTTCATCGTGTTCGGCTCGGCGATCGGCAGCCGGATGGGCGAGCTCGACGGGGTCGATTACGGCGCGTTCATCGTTCCCGGGCTGATCATGCTGACAATGTTCACCGAATCGATCTTCAACGCTAGCTTCGGCATCTACATGCCCAAATGGGCGGGGACGATCTACGAGCTGCTCTCGGCGCCGGTCTCGGCGTTCGAGACCGTGCTCGCCTATGTCGGCGCGGCGGCGACCAAATCGGTGATCATCGGGCTGATCATCTTCGCGACCGCGCACCTCTTCGTCGACGTGACGGTCGAGCACCCCGTCCTCATGCTGCTCTTCCTCGTGATGATCGCGGTCACGTTCTGCCTGTTCGGCTTCATCCTCGGCATCTGGGCGAAGAGCTTCGAGCAGCTCCAGGTGATCCCGATGCTCGTCGTGATGCCGCTGACCTTCCTCGGGGGCGCCTTCTACTCGATCGACATGCTCCCCGAGCCCTGGCGCACCGCGACCTTGTTCAACCCCATCGTCTACCTGATCAGCGGCTTCCGCTGGACCTTCTTCGGCGAGGGCGATGTCTCGATCGGCGTGAGCCTCGCCGCGATGGCGGGCTTCCTCGCGCTGTGCCTCGCCGTGATCTGGTGGATGTTCCGCACGGGCTACCGGCTCAAGAGCTGAACGGCCGGAAAATCCGCGACCCCGAGCAACCCGAAGGGCGAAAGACGATAGGGCTCCTCAGACGTTGAGACGCTCGCGCATCTCCTTGCCTGGCTTGAAGTACGGCACGCGCTTGGCGTCGACCGCGACGGCGGCGCCGGTGCGGGGGTTGCGGCCTGTGCGGGCGTCGCGCTGGCGGGTCGAGAAGGCGCCGAAGCCGCGGAGCTCGACGCGACCGCCGCGCGCGAGCTGGTTGGCGATGGTGTCGAAGAAGGCGGTGACGAGGCGCTCGACGTCCTTGTTGCTGAGATGCGGGTTCTCGGACGAGACTTTCTGGACGAGTTCCGAACGAATCATGTGCGCGCTCCCCAGCTGCGGCGAAGGCGACGGTGCCCGCGAATCCACCGTCGCGACCCGAGACGCGATCGAACGGCCGCCACGAGCCCCCTCAAGCGCGGATTAATGTTCCGGAATCGAAACTTTTTCAAGCGGGCGCGGTCCGAATTGTGCAAAAAAGCGCACGTCTCGTCGCGCGGGCGATGGCGTTGCGATCACGCGGAAATCTGCGCGCGCGCGACCAAGGGAGGCCCGCTCGGCACAATTCCTCGGCTCCGACGCGATCCGCGGCTGCGCTCCGGCTTTCGCCGGGGACCCCGATTGCGCGCGAATCGGCGCGTTCGCGGGCTCAGGCCTTCTCGTCGTTCTTCTGCTTCAAGGCCTCGCCGAGAATGTCGCCGAGGCTCGCGCCCGAATCGGTCGAGCCATATTGCTGGACGGCCTGCTTCTCCTCGGCGAGCTGGACCGCCTTGATCGAGAAATTGGGCTTCTTCGAACGGTCGTGGCCGATGATCATCGCGTCGAACTTCTGGCCGACCTGGAAGCGCTCGGGGCGCTGCTCGTCGCGATCGCGGCCGAGATCGGCGCGCTTGACGAAGCCGGTCGCACCGCCGTCGCCGGCCTGGACCTCGAGCCCGCCGTCGCGGACCTCGAGCACGGTGACCGTGACAACCTGGCCTTTTCGCGCGCCCGCGCCGTCCGCGCCGGCGGACTTGCCCGTCGCGGGGCCGCCGCGCTCGAGCTGCTTCATGCCGAGGCTGATGCGCTCCTTCTCGGGATCGATGTCGAGCACCACCGCCTTGACGCTCTCGCCCTTGCGATGGAGGCCGAGCGCCTCCTCGCCGGTGACGCCCCAGGCGATGTCCGACATGTGGACCATGCCGTCGACATCTCCCTCGAGCCCGACGAACAGGCCGAACTCGGTCGCGTTCTTGACCTCGCCCTCGACCTCGGAGCCGACCGGATGCGCGGCGGCGAAGGCGTCCCATGGATTGTTTTGCGCCTGCTTGAGGCCAAGGCTGATCCGGCGCTTGTCCTCGTCAACCTCGAGGATGACGACCTCGACCTCCTGGCTGGTCGAGACGATCTTGCCGGGATGGACGTTCTTCTTGGTCCAGCTCATCTCGGAGACGTGGACGAGGCCCTCGATGCCGGGCTCGAGCTCGACGAAGGCGCCATATTCGGTGATGTTGGTGACGCGGCCGGTGAAGCGGCCCTCGACCGGATATTTGGCCGCGGCCTCCTTCCACGGATCGGTCTCGAGCTGCTTCATGCCGAGACTGATGCGCTGGGTGTCGCGGTTGATGCGGATGATCTGGACGCGGACGGTGTCGCCGATGTTGATCATCTCGCTGGGGTGGCCGACGCGCTTGTAGCTGAGGTCGGTGACATGGAGCAGCCCGTCGATCCCGCCGAGATCGACGAAGGCGCCGTAATCGGTGATGTTCTTGACCATGCCCTCGATGATCTGGCCCTCGGCGAGCGATTCGATCAGCCCCGAGCGCTGCTCGGCGCGCGTCTCCTCGAGGATCGCGCGGCGCGAGACGACGATGTTGCCGCGGCGCCGGTCCATCTTGAGGATCTGGAAGGGCTGGGGAATGTCCATCAGCGGGGTGACGTCGCGCACCGGGCGGATGTCGACCTGGCTGCCGGGGAGGAAGGCGACCGCGCCGCCGAGATCGACGGTGAAGCCGCCCTTGACGCGGCCGAAGATCACGCCCTCGACGCGCGCGGTGTCGGTGAACTCGGTCTCGAGCTTGTCCCAGGCGGCCTCCCGGCGCGCGCGGTCGCGGCTGAGCATCGCCTCGCCATGGACGTTCTCGACGCGGTCGACGTAGACCTCGACCTCGTCGCCGACCGCGAGATCGGACTTCTGGCCCGGCGCGGCGAACTCGCGCAGCGGGACGCGGCCTTCGGATTTGAGGCCGACGTCGATGATCGCCATGTCGTTCTCGATGGCGGTGACGGTGCCCTTGACGACGCGGCCCTCGAAGCCGTCGGCGTCGCCGAGCATGGCTTCGAGCATGGCCGCGAAATCGTCGCGGGTGGGATTGGGGGCGGTTGCCATGAAGTGGATGTTCCTTCGTTCAAATCGTTGCAGGCCATCCGGTTGTCTCCGGAGGTCTTAGCGCCGCCGGCCGAATGCCGATGGCGCATCCTTGGGATGGCGCGTTCGCGAAGGGCCGGGATGCGAAAAGGCGCGCGCCCGGAGCGCGGCTGCTCGCCGCGTCCTGACACGCTGCCAGGGGATGCGGGGTCACCGCCTACCCGTCCGGGCCTCCACGAGCGCGACCGCCCGCTGGACGGCGGCG
This sequence comes from Sphingomonadaceae bacterium, assembly GCA_014380205.1. Taxonomy (GTDB): domain Bacteria; phylum Pseudomonadota; class Alphaproteobacteria; order Sphingomonadales; family Sphingomonadaceae; genus Parasphingopyxis. The sequence goes on along the minus strand of JACMKH010000081.1, from coordinate 6,357 downwards.
GATATAGTCAGATCGCTCGTGTCGAGCAAGTCGGCATCGGGCGCGCGGACGAGGGGGGCGGCAGCGCGTTCCGAATCGCGGGCGTCGCGGGCGAGGACGTCGGCGAGGACATGGTCGAAGCTGGCCGCGTCACCGAGCTCGGCGTGGCGGCGGCGCGCGCGGATCTCGGGGCTCGCGGTGACGTACAGCTTGGCGTCGGCGTGGGGCGCGATCACGGTGCCGATGTCGCGCCCGTCGAGCACCGCTCCGCCGGGCTGCGCGGCGAAATTTTTCTGGCGCGCGATCAGCGCCTCGCGGACCAGCGGGTAGGACGAGATGCGCGACGCGACTCCGCCGATCGCCTCACTCTTGAGCTCGGGATCGGCGAGGTCGATCTGCGAGATGTCGCACGCGCGCGCGGCGGCGAACTCGCTCTCGGGATCGCCGCCGGTCGCGAGCAGGTTGAGCGCGACCGCGCGGTAGAGCAGCCCGGTGTCGAGATGCAGCAGGCCGAAATGCGCGGCGAGCGCGCGCGCGATCGTGCCCTTGCCCGAGGCGGCGGGGCCGTCGACCGCGATGATCATGCGTTGCTCTCCGGCCGCGCCCGCCACGCGCCGATCAGTCCGGCGATCGCGATGATCGCCCAGGCAATTTCCAGGATCACCGCGGCGAGGTTGAAGTGGACCGAGAGCGATATCAGCAGCAGCGCCGCGCCCGCGAGGTTGAGCGGGTTGAACAGCGGCTTATTCAGCGCGGCCGAGAGATTGGCGTAGGCGAAGGCGGCGATAAAGATCACGCTGCCGCCGATGCCGATGATGTCGGCGGCGACGGGGCCTATCATGCGCTCAGCCCTCCAAGCATTGCTTCGAAGCCTGGAAAGCTCGTCGCGACGGGTATGGTGTCGTCGATCGTCACGATCGCGCGGCTCGCCAGGCCCGCCACCGCGAAGCTCATCGCGACGCGGTGGTCGAGGTGCGTGGCGACAGTCGCTCCCCCCGGCAGCACTTCGCTGCCCGTGCCGTCGATCACCAGCCCGTCCGCGCGCTCCTCGACGCGCGCGCCGATCGCGCGGAGGCCCTCGGCCATGGTCGCGAGACGGTCCGATTCCTTGACGCGAAGCTCCTCGAGCCCGCGCGTGACGGTGCGGCCCTGGGCGAGCGCGGCGGCGACGAAAAGGATGGGGAATTCGTCGATCATGCTGGGGGCGATATCTGGAGGAACCTCGATTCCGATGAGCGCGGAGTGGCGCGCGGTGATGTCGGCGACGGGCTCGCCGCCGATCTCGCGCTCATTGGCGAAGACGAGGTTGGCGCCCATCTCGCGGAGCACGGCGAACAGGCCGGCGCGCGTCGGGTTGACGCCGACATTCTCGACCGTGACCTCGCTGCCGGGGACGAGCAGCGCGGCGACGAGCGGGAAGGCGGCCGAGGAGGGGTCGCCGGGGATGGCAAGCGCTTGGGGCTTCAGCTCGGCTTCGCCGTGGATCGCGATGGTCCGCGCGCCATCCTCCTCGCCGATCTCCAGCTTCGCGCCGAAGCCGGCGAGCATGCGCTCGCTGTGGTCGCGCGTGGGGACGGGTTCGATCAGGCGCGTGACGCCGGGGGCGTTGAGGCCGGCGAGGAGGATCGCCGACTTGACCTGGGCCGAGGCGACCGGGAGGCGGTAGCTTATCGGGACCGCGGGGCAGAGGCCGCGCATGGTGAGCGGGAGCGTCCCGCCGGGGCTCGCGGTGAAATCGGCGCCCATCAGGCTGAGAGGCTCGATCACGCGTCCCATCGGGCGCCTCGAAAGCGAGGCATCTCCGGTGAAGGTCGCCGTGATCGCGTGGCTGGCGAGAAGTCCCATCAGAAGGCGGGTCGAGGTGCCCGAATTGCCCATGGCGAGCGCGGTCTCGGGCTGGAGCAGCCCGCCTACGCCGACGCCGTGAAGTCGCCAGACGCCATCCTCGCCGCGCGCGATATCGGCGCCCATCGCGCGGAGCGCGGCGGCGGTGGCGAGCACGTCCTCGCCCTCGAGCAGCCCCTCGATCCGGCTCTCGCCGATCGCGAGGCTCGCGAGCATCAGCGCGCGGTGGCTGATCGATTTGTCGCCCGGAACGCGCACGCTTCCGCGCAGCGGGCCCGAGGCGGAAAAGGCGTGGGGAAGGGGGCTTTCGCTCACGGGGGTTGGCTTTTGACACCCGCCCCACCATGTGGCAAGGCGCGCCGCTTCGCGGGCGCGCCCGGCGAAATTCCACCTATCCGAAAGGCATCGAGAGCTCATGGTCAAGCCTGAGTGGGGCACCAAAAGGGCCTGCCCCAAATGCGGCACGCGGTTTTACGACCTCGGCAAGGAGGATCCCGTCGGCTGCATCACCTGCGGCGCGATCTGGGAGCCCGAGCCCGTGCTCAAGTCCAAGCAGCCGATGCCCTTCGAGGATCCGAAGAAGGCGGTCGAGCCTGAGAAGGAGAACGCCGATCTGGCGGATGACGCCGATCTCGACATCGACGAGGACGCCGAGACCAACCCCGACGACGAGGTCGACATCGTCGACGGCGACGACATCCAGCTGGACACCGGCGACGCCGACAAGGGCGAGGATCACTGACGCCCGCGGTGCTTGCCTCAGGGCGCCGCCGCAGCTAAATCCCGCGGCCTGAACCAGCCCCGCCGGCGTTGCGCGGGGATCCGATGGGGCCGTAGCTCAGCTGGGAGAGCGCTACACTGGCAGTGTAGAGGTCAGGGGTTCGATCCCCCTCGGCTCCACCAGCCTTCGCTAAAGCTACGGCAAGCCAGCCGGACTCCGCGAGGGCGAAGGCCAACGCCGTGCCAGTCCGGGACAGGCGCCATGGCGCTTAACCATAGGAATTGCTAGCGCGAATCGTAAACGAAACCTTAACCCGCGCCTATGCAAGAGGCACGGGCGCAGCGCCGCTATCCGCCACTCACCGCAGCGCTGATCAAGCGCCAATCGGTGTTTCGCGCCCCGCCCGAACGGCCGATCCGGCTTCCCATGCGGAGCGAGATCGCAGAGAACATGCGGCTGTTCACGATCACCTGGGCGGGGGGATTCGTCTTCTTTCTGACCTTGATCGGCTGATCATTCGGCCATCGAGGCGAGCGGGGTCGCGAGCGGGCCGTCGCACGCCTTGTGCAGCCGCCACGCGATCCACGCGGAGAACACGCACATCACCGAGACGACGAGCAGGGCGTCGGTGACCGAGACCCCGACCGCGCTCAAGCCCATCATCACGAGCGAGCCGAGCACCATCGCGCCTGAATTGACGATGTTGTTCGCCGCAACGGTGCGCGCGGTGCGGTCCTTGGGCACGGTGGTCGTGATGAAAGCGTAGAGCGGGACGACGAACGCGCCGCCGCACACCGCGACGCCGAGCAGGCTGACGATCAACAGCGGCGCGCCCGGGTGCGCCATGAACGCGCCGAACGAATAGAGCTGCTCGCCGGGCAGCCGGTCCCAGCTCGCCGCGACGAAATAGAGCAGTATCACGAAGCCGCCCATGAGGATCACGGCGGGCGGCGCGAACCGCGCCGAGACCCGCCCTGCCAGCAGCCGGTTGATCACGATCGAGCCGATCGCGATACCCACGGAAAAGATGCCGAGGAACAGGCTGGCGACGCGCCCGTCGGCGGTTAGCGTGTTCTTCACCAACGGCGGGAACTCGACGATGAGCACCGATCCGATCGCCCAAAAGAAGCTGATCGCGATTATCGCGAGAAACAAGCGACGGATGTGCATTGTCTCCGACACGAGCCGCCACGACGAGCGGACGACGTGAAAGTCGATTGGCGGGGCGCGGCCGTCGACGAGGATCGGCGGCGCAGGCGGGACGAAGCGTGCGCTGACCCAGCCGATGCCCGCGATGAGCAGCACGGCGGCGGCGGAGACGGCCTTGAGATCGTAGATCAGCCCGGCGAGGAGGGTGCCGCCGAGGATCGCGATATAGGTCCCCGCCTCCACCAGCCCGGTCCCCCCGAGCACCTCCTCAGGCGCGAGATGCTGGGGGAGCAGCGCATATTTGATCGGGCCGAAAAAGGTCGAGTGGATGCCCATCGCGAACACCGCGCTCAGCATCAGCGCGATGCTCGAGAGCATGATGCCGGTCGCGCCGACGAGCATGATCAGAATCTCGGCGGTCTTGACCAGCCGGACGATCTTCGCCTTGTCGCGCGTGTCGGCGAGCTGGCCCGAGAGCGCGGAAAGCAGGAAGAAGGGGAGGATAAACAGGCCGGTCGCGATCGCGTTGAACTGGGTCTCGATCGCGGGATTGTCGAACACCGCATAGGTGACGAACAGCACCATCACGGTCTTGAACAGATTGTCGTTGAACGCGCCCAGCATCTGCGTCGCGAACAGCGGGCCGAAGCGGCGGGTAAGGACGAGCGAGGGGGAGATTTGCATGGGCGTGCGCGGGACATAGCGGCTGCCCGGCGATGCGCCAAGCCGAGCCGCGACCCGCGCCATTGCCCTCGGCGCGAAATCGGCTAGGCAGGCGCGCGCATGCTGACGCTGCCAAACATCCTCACGCTTTCGCGCATCTTCGCGGTGCCGATCCTCGTCTTCCTGCTGTGGAATCCGGGCTGGCTCGGCTATCTGCTTGCGTTCACGCTCTACTGCATCGTCGGCGCGACCGACTATCTCGACGGCTATCTCGCGCGCTCGCAGGGGACGGTCTCGAAGCTCGGCGTGTTCCTCGATCCGATCGCCGACAAGATCATGGTCGTGTCGGTGATCGTGATGCTGATGGCGTTCACCCACGAGGATGGGGCGGCGCCGATCATCGCCAGCTGGCACGTCATCGCGGCGATGATCATCCTGTTGCGCGAGATCATGGTCTCGGGGCTGCGCGAGTTCCTCGCAGGGCTGCGCGTCTCGGTGCCGGTGTCGCGGCTCGCCAAGTGGAAGACGACCTTCCAGATGGTCTCGCTCGGCGCGCTGATCCTCGGCGGCGCGGTGGTCGACGCGCGGTGGGAGGATTTTTTCTGGGCGCGGACGGTCGGGCTGGTCACGCTGTGGGCGGCCGCCGCGCTCACGCTGGTCACGGGCTGGGACTATATGCGCGTCGGCCTCAAGCACATGGAATGAGGGCGGGATGACGCTCGATCTGGTTTATTTCGCCTGGGTGCGCGAGGCGATTGGCAAGGATGGCGAAAGCGTCGAGCCGCCCGAGGATGTCGCAACTGTCTTTGAGCTGATCGTCTGGCTGGCGGGGCGAGGTGGAGGCTATGCCGAGGCGCTCGGCCAGCTCGACCGGCTACGCGCGGCGGTCGACCAGCGTTTCGTTGCGATGGATGCGCCCATCGCGGGGGCGAAAGAGATCGCGATCTTCCCGCCGGTGACCGGGGGATGATCCCCGACGTCCGCCTGGGCACCACTGACATCGACGTCGCTGTCGAGCTCGCGGCGCTCGAAGGCCTCGGCGGTGGCGCGGTGGCGAGCTTCACGGGAATCGTGCGCGGCGACGATGCGCTGATCGCGCTCGAGCTCGAGCACTATCCCGAGATGACGCTCGCGGCTATGACCGGGATCGCCGAGCAGGCGGCGGCGCGATGGCCGCTGCTCGGGCTCACCGTCGTCCACCGCCACGGCCGCCTCGCGCCGGGGGAACGCATCGTCTTCATCGGCGTCGCGGCGTCGCGTCGCGGCGCGGCGATCAAGGCGATGCAATTCCTCATCGATTGGCTTAAAACGCGGGCGCCTTTCTGGAAACGTGAGCATCGCGCGGGGGGCGGGGCGAGTTGGGTCGAGCCTCGCGAAGCCGATAGCCAGGCGGCTGCGCGTTGGGAGAGCCGCGCCTGAACTCGGAGGGGCGCCGCCGCGGCGACGCCCTTTCCAATCTACCGCGTGGTCGATCCATTACCCGGCCGGCGCCGGTTCGGTCGGCGCGGGCTCCGCGGTCGCGGGCACGGCTGGCTCGGCCGCCGCCGCCTCGGCGGGCGGGTTGGTGAACAGGACGCCGTTGGTCGAATGGATCACGCCGTTCGACTGGCGCATGTCGGCCTCGGAGACAAAGATCGTTCCGCCGCGCTCGTCGGTGAGCGAGATCGCGCCCTGATCGAGCCGCACGACGATCGGCGAGCCCTCGACGCTGGTCAGCGTGAAGGTTCCGCCGCCGGCCTCGGCGCGCGTGGTGAGCGCGGCGAGATCGAGCGATTCGGCGACGATGTGATAGCTCAGTATCTCGGTGAGTTGCTGCTGCGCGGCGGGCTGCATCAACGCGCTGATCGTCTCCTGCCCATAGGCCGCGAAGGCCTCGTTGGTGGGCGCGAACAGCGTTACCGGCCCTGCCGCCGAGAGCCGCTCGACCAGCTGGGCCTGGCGCACCGCGTTCGCGAGCGTGCTGTGGTCGGGCGAGGCCGCGACGGTCGCGGCGATGGTCT
>JACMKH010000080.1 GCA_014380205.1 Sphingomonadaceae bacterium | reverse complement strand
TTAACGAAGCTCGTCCTCGCGGGCGGCGCGGTCTGCGCAGGCTGGATACCCGCGTACGCGGGCGCGTCGGTCGCCGAGACGGCGGCGCTAGGCCGCGAGGGCTTTGCGCGCCCCTGGCATGACCGCCGCCTCGTACTCGCTCTCCGCGAGCCGGATCAGGTCGCGATCGTCATGGTTCCAGGGATGGAAGCCGGGCATGAAGAATTTGAGCCACTCGACCGCGATCTTGCGGTACATGCCGGGGCGGACGAGCGCATAGCGGAACAAGCCCCACCAGGCCTTGGGGCCGGTGATCCCGTCCTGCCGGAGCAGCTCCAGCATGCCGACCGTGCGGTAGTAGAAGAAGCGCTGGGTGGTGAGCAGCATGACCTGCGCCTTGACCTTCCAGCGCTTGAGCCGCGGCCAGCTCCGCGTCGCGTGGAGCCACACGTCATAGGCGACGCCCTTGTGCTCGATCTCCTCGAGCGCGTGCCAGCGCCACATCGCCGCGGCCTCCTCGTCGGCCCCCGCGAAATGCCGCGGATTTGACAGGATCTCGCTCGCCATGATCGCGGTGAAATGCTCGACGCACATCGTCGCGGCGAGGCTGGCGATCAGCGGGCGGCCCTTGGTGAGGTCGATCTGCGCCTGGACGTCGCGCTCGAGCCTGTCGACGTCGTAGCCGTGATCGGCGACGTGGCGGTTGAACGCGATATGCTCGCGGCTGTGCATCACCTCCTGCTGGACGAACGCGCGGACCTCGTTGGCGAGCTTGGGCGGAAGTCCGTCGCGATGCGCCTTGACGCTCTCGACGAAGAACGCCTCGCCCTTGGGGAAGGTCACCGACAGCGCGTTGTAGAAGGCGGTGGCGAAGGGATTCCCGCCATGCCACCAGCGATTGTGCCTGATTTCCCGGCCGAAGCGGCGGTCCCTGGGCGTGATCGTGAGGTCGACAGGGGTAACGTCTTTAGCCATGGTGCGACTCCTTGCTTGAGCCCGTATCTGGACGCAACTTACACAAGTGTCAATAGTGAAAAAACGACTGACGCCCGAGGAGAGCCGTTTCGCCGCGATCGAGGCGGCGCGTGCGCTGCTCATCGAGGCGGGCCCGCAGGCGGTGACGCTCAAGGCGGTGTCGGCGCGGATCGGGCGCACCCACGCCAATCTGCTCCACCATTTCGGCTCGGCAGCGGGGCTGCAGAAAGCGCTCGCCAAGAACCTCGCCGAGACGGTGTGCGAGACGATCGGCGCGGCGGTCCTCAAGGCGCGCGCCGAGGACGGCGACCCGCGCGAGATCGTCGACCTCACCTTCGACGCGTTCGGCGAGCAGGGCGCGGGCGCGCTCGCGAGCTGGGCGATACTGACCGGCAACGAGGATGCGCTCGACCCGATCGTCGAGACCATCCATGATCTCGTCGACCGGCTCGGCCAGGGCCATGAAGACGAGCCCGTCCACCGCGACACGCTCGGCCTCGTGCTGATGGCGCTCGGCGACGCGCTGCTCGGCGGCCCGATGGCGAGCGCGCTCGGCCTGCCGCGCGAGTCGGCGCGTGAGATCGCTGCGGGGCAGCTGCGCGCGTCGATGGGGATGCGCAAGGCGGCGAATGACGGCTAAGGTTGCGCGGGTCGCATGCCGGCATATTGCTGGCGTGCGTGGAGCATGGGAAGGATCTCGATCGCTTCCTCCCCCACGCGGTAGACCAAGATCGGCTGGTTGCCGTCACCATCGTTGAAACCCTGTGGACGCATCCTGGCGCGCCGCTAAGGATGCCGCCCCATGTGGCGGCTCTTCCAGTTCCCGCTGTGCCCGTTCAGCCGCAAGGTGCGCCTGCTCCTCGGCGAGAAGGGCGTCGGCTACGAGCTCGAGCCCGAGCTACCGTGGGAGCGGCGCGACGAGTTCGTCGACATCAACCCCGCCGGGCAGACGCCCGTGATGATCGAGACGCAGCGCGACCTCAGGCTGATCGACAGCCAGGCGATCTGCGAATATTTCGAGGAGACCGTCGCGGCCGCGCCGATGATCACCGGCTCGGCCGAATCGCGCGCCGAGATCCGCCGGCTGGTCGCCTATTTCGACCAGCGGCTCTACGCCGAGGCGATCGCGCCGCTGATGCGCGAGCGGATGACCAGGCGGCTCGATCGGCAGTCGCCCGACAGCGGCGCGCTGCGCGACGCGATGCGCCAGGTCGGCGCGCATCTCGACTATATCGATTATCTGCTCGACCATAACCGGCGCTGGATCGCGGGCCCCGCGCTCAGCCTCGCCGATCTCGCCGCGGCCGCGCATATCTCGGTCGCCGATTATCTCGGCGGATGCGCCTGGGCGGATCATCAATCGGCGCGCGACTGGTATGCGGGGCTCAAGTCGCGGCCGAGCTTCCGCCCGCTGCTCGCCGAGCGCATGCCGATGGTGCCGCCCTATGTCGCGCACTACGACAAGGTTGATTTCTGAGCATGGACCGGCCACGTCCCAACCGCCGGGCCGCGGCGACGCCATGGCCGATCGAGGACGCGCGGCTCCAGGCCTATCTTGGCCGGGCGTTCGTGGAGGTCCATGGTTGGGTCGGGCGGGGCGTGATCTGGTCGCTCGAGCAGATCGCCCGATTTCAGGCATCGTACGGGATCGTTGGCGAAAGCTGCGAGATCGGCGTCCACCACGGCCGCTTCTTCCTCGCGCTCGAGAATGTCACGCCCGAAGGCATGGCATGCCACGGCGTCGACGTGTTCGACGATCAGGAGCTCAACGTCGATGGCTCGGGCCAGGGCAGCGAGGCCAAGTTCAATGAGAATGTTGCCGGCTACGCGATCGGCCCCGATCGCGTGCGCACCGTCGTGATGGATTCGATGTCGGCCGAAGCGCGGGGGTTCTTCCGCGGGATCGAGGGCCGCGTCGCGCTGTTCTCGGTCGATGGCGGCCATACCCGCTCGCACGCGATGACCGATCTGGCGAGCGCCGAGGTCGCGCTCGCGCCGGGGGGCGTGGTCTGGCTCGACGATTTCTTCAACCCCAACTGGCCCGGCGCGACCGAAGGCGTGGTCGATTATCTGCGCGGGCCGCATCGGCTCCGGCCGGTCCTCGCGATCGAAAGCAAGCTGCTGCTCGCGGGGGTCAGCCACGCCGATCGGATCATCGCTCACCTTCGCGAGGCGGGCGGGTCGACCGGACGCCGCGTCAAGACCGTCAGCTTCTGCGGCTATTCCTTTCTTTCGATCAACCGGCCGATCGACCGAGCGACCTGATCGCCTCGAGCGCCTCGGCGGCATGGCCGGCGACCCTGACCGTGGGCCAGACGCGAGCGACCCTTCCGTCGCTGTCGATCAGGAAGGTCGCGCGCTGGATGCCCATGTATTTTCGGCCGTACATGCTCTTCTCGACCCAGACGCCGAACGCCTCGGTGACCGAGCCGTCGGGGTCGCTCGCGAGCGGAACCGCGAGATCGTATTTGGCGGCGAATTTGGCGTGGCTTTTGGGCGGATCGCGCGAGACGCCGAGCACCTGCGCGCCCGCCCGCTCGAAATCGTCCGCGAGCGCGCTGAACTCGCGCGCCTCGGCGGTGCAGCCGGTGGTGTCGTCCTTGGGATAGAAATAGAGCACGAGCGGCCGGCCGCGATAGTCGCTCAGCCGCGCGGTCGTTCCGTCGGGCTTCTGCAGCGCTGCATCGGGCGCCATTTCGCCGGTTTCAATCATCCTTGCCTCCTTAGTCTTCGATCGAGGCGAGCCGCCTCCATTCCTCGCGCACGGCCGCGCGCGCGTCCTCGTAATCCGCGACCAGCGCCTGCCAATCCGCGCGTCCGCACGCGCGCGCGACGAGCGGACGGCTCGCCGGCGCGATATCGGTCGAAGCGGGCGCGACCAGCCGCAGCGTGACGAGCAGCCGCGTCATCAGGTCGTGCGCGTCGGCGAGCGCTGGCGCGACGAGCCCCGCCGCGATCTGCGCCGCGAGCGCGATCCACAGCCGCGGGTCGAGCCCGACGCCATCGCGGAGCTGAATGAGATGCACGCAGAATTCGAGATCGACCAGCCCGCCCTCGACGAGCTTGACGTCGAAGCTCCCCGCGGGCGGCTTGTGCACCGCGATATCGGCACGCATCTTGCGGACGTCGGCGAGCAATGCGTCGGGGTCGCGCGGCGGGGCGAGGATGTCGGCGATGAGCCGCGCAAGCTCGCCGCGCGCCGCGTCCGAGCCGAACACGGGCCGCGCGCGCGCGAGCGCCATATGCTCCCAGGTCCAGGCCTGCTCGCGCTGATAGCGCGCGAAGCTCTCGAACGAGACCGCGAGCGGCCCTTGCGCGCCCGAGGGCCTGAGTCGCGTGTCGATGTCGTAGAGTGGCCCCGCCGCGGTCGCGACGCTCAACGCGGAGGTCACGCGTTGCGTGAGCCTGTTGAAATAGCTCGTCGCGCCGAGCGGCCGGGGGCCGTTTGACTCGGCGCGGTGATCGCCGGTGAACAGGAAAATCAGGTCGAGGTCCGAGGCGTGGGTGAGCGCCTCGCCCCCCAGCCGGCCGAGCGCGAGAATCGCGAGCTCGCTTCCCGGGACGCGGCCATGCGCGGCCTCGAATTCTGCAATCGCGGCCTCGACGAGCGCGACCAGCGCGGCCTCGGCGACACGCGCATAGCCGTGCGCGATCTCGAGGGGACCGGCCCGGCCCTCGATCAGCTGGACGCCGAGCGCGAAGCGCCGCTCGCCGACGATGCGGCGGACGAAATCGAGCCGCGCCTGGTAATCGGCCGCGCGGCCCGCCCCGCGCAATTGCTCGACGAGCGCGGCGAGCGGGGGAGGCGGATCGAGCGCGGTCGCGTCAATCAGCCCGTCGAGCAGATTGGCGCGGCGCGACAGCGCCTCGGCGAGCGCGGGAGCGTGACTCAGGATGTCGGCGAGCAGCCGCATCAGCGCGGGCCGCGCCTCGAGCAGCCGGAACAGGTTAACGGCGCTCGGCAGCCGCTCGAGCAGCGCGTCGAAGCGGTTGATCGCGGCGAGCGGATCGGGCGCCCCGCCGAACGACGCGGCGAGCGGCGGCAGCACCGCCTCGAACGCCT
>JACMKH010000010.1 GCA_014380205.1 Sphingomonadaceae bacterium | reverse complement strand
CTTCGCCGCGCCCGCCGCCAATTCGGCCGCTCAGGTTGACGCCGTAGCGAATCCGCTCGGCGCGCGTTTCGGCGAAGCTCACCGGCCGCGCGTCGATCGCGACGAGATCGCCCGCCGGGTCGCGCGTCACGCGATCGGGAAAGGCCCCCTCGATCTCGGGCGTGAGCAGCGGAAAGGCCGCCGCGACATTCTCCGATCGGTTGCGGATATATTCGGCGACGAAGCGCAGGTCGTCCGAACCTCCGGGGGCGATGTTGGCGGTGAGCTTGAAGTCGCGCCGCGCCTCGGCGGGGAGCGCGGGGTTGCCACCGGTGGTCCGGTCGACCGCGACGCTGACCCCGCGCGTGAAATCGAACACGACGACGCCAGGGGTGACGATCACCGGATCGCCGAGTTGCTCGAGCGTCGGCGCGGCCTCCTCGCCGATCACGCTCGCGAGCAGGCTGAGCCCCTCGAACGGCTCCCATTGGAGCCCATAGCCATATTCGGTCAGCCCGCCGAAGTCGCTCAGCCGGCGGTAGCCGAGCGTGGCGTTGAGCGAGAGATCGCCGATCGCGGCGAGCACGTCGTTGCGGCGGCTCGCGATCGGCAGGTCAAGCGTCACGCGCGCGTTGGCTTGGGTGCGATCGAGGCTGGCGGTGCGAACAAGGTCTGCACTTTCGACGCGGCTGTCGATTGCGCGCCATTCGAGCCCCGCCGAGAGGCTCAGCGCGAGTGGTCCCGCGGGGAGCGCGAATGGGCTTCCCGCGGCGGTCGCATTGGCGTCGGCGCCCTGGCTGACGCCGCGCGCGAATTCGCGCCCCTCCCCTTCGAGATCGGTGCGCGTCGTGACGGCCGCGCGGCTATAGTTCGCCGTCGCCGACCATTGCCAGCCGCTCGTCCGGCCGTTGAGTGTGAGTCCGAGCTCGCCCGCGCGCGTCGCGGTGTCGCGCGCGAGCGGGCCGGATTGGGCGAGGCCGAGCAGCGCGTGCGCGTCCTCGTACCGATATTCGCCGCTCAGCGTTGCCGCGATCGCGGCGCTCAGCCGGCGGTTGTAACTGGCGTTGGCCTCGATCCGGTCGCTCGCGGGGATCAGCGTGCGGGACGCAGCTTCGGCGGCGGGCGCGCCCTCGGGCTGGATGACGCCGCGCTCGGCCTCGGTGAGCGATGACGCGCGCGCATATTCGACATCGAGGTTGAGCCGGCCGCCCGCGTCGATCCGCGTCAGCGTGGCCTCGATCTCGCTCGCCGAATGGCCGCCCTGCGTCGAGCCGCCATGTTCGGCCTCGGCGGTGAGCGCGGCGAAATTGTCGGCGAGGACGAGGTTGACGACCCGCTGGTCGGGGCGGAAGCCGTAGCGCAGCGCGAGCTCCTCGGGAAATATCTCGACGCGCGCGATTGCCTCGGGCGGGAGGTCGCGCAGCTCGCGGAAGCCCGACACGCGCTGGCCGTTGAGCAGCACGATCGGCCGCCCGCCGCCGCGCCCGCGCGCGCTCCCGGTCTGGGGGCTAAGCGCGTCGAGCAGCTCCTCGACCGAGCCCGCGCCGTAGCTCGCGACATCTTCGGGATCGAGCGTCGCCTCGGGGATGATGTCACCGATCGCCGCGCCGAACGGAGCGGTGACGACGATGACCTCGTTTCCGACCACGTCCTGCGCGAGCGCCGGCGCGACAAGCGCGGCCGCCGCGAGCGCGGCGCAAGAGATCGG
>JACMKH010000079.1 GCA_014380205.1 Sphingomonadaceae bacterium | reverse complement strand
GGTCGAACTCGACGACTGACCGCTAGATCGCTTCCCCCGCCGCGCGCGCGCGATCCCTCGCGCTTGCCTCGGCGCGTGGAAGCATCCGCCAGGCGGCGATTGCGGCGGCGAGCGCCAGAGGCACGGTCGCGAGCAGCGAGATCACGCCGATGCTCAGATTGTCGCCGTTGAGCGTCGACACGCGCCCCGCGAGATAAGGACCGAGCGCGAGACCGATCAGTGTCGTGCCGATGAAGAAGGTCGCGGTCGCGGCACCGCGCATGCGGGGCAGCACGAGATCCTGCGTGGTCGCGGCGGTCGCGCCGAGCGCGCAGCTTCCGCACATCTGCGCGGGCAGCAGCATCGCGTAGAACAGCGTCAGGCTGTCGGTGGTGAAGGCGGTGATGACGAAGGGCGCGGGCGCGACCGCGCCGAAGATCAGCACGAGCACGCGCCCCGCCGGATGGCGCGCGCGCAGCCGGTCGGCGATCCAGCCGCCCGCGATCACCCCGACAAATCCGCCGAGCGCGCCGATGCTTCCGATGATCCAGCCGACGTCGCTCTCCGAGACCGCGAAGGTGCGCAAGGCGTAGGGCGAGGCCCAGAAGCTCACCGAATAGGCGATGAACGCGTTGAGCCCATAGGCGAGCACAGCGCAGAGAAACGCGGGCGTTGCGACGATCAGCGCGAAGGTCGGCGCGTCGCGCGCCTTTAGCGCGCTCGCCCAGCTGAACACGGCATAGGCGCCGATGCCGATCGCGGTCCATTGCAGCCAGGGCTCACCGATCGCGATCAGCGCCCACACCGCCGCGCAGATCAGCGCGGCCGCGATCAGGTTGACGGCCAGACGCCGCGCCCCCGCCCGCGCCGCGCCGATCAGCGTGAACGGCGGGACGATGGTGAGCAGCTCCTCGAAGAAGGCGCGAAACGGGGCTGGGTGGGGCTGCGTGGCGAGCCCCTCGGACTGGCCGCGCACGGGCTCGCGCAAGGTGAAGATCCACAGCGCGACGAGCAGGCCGGGTATGCCCACCGCGAGGAACGCCGCCTGCCATCCGGCGAGCCCGAGCGGCGCGAGCGCCTTGTCGGGCCAGGCATGATTCCAGTTCTCGACGATCAGCCCGCCGATGCCGAGCGAAAGCCCGCCGCCGATGTAAAGCCCCGACGAGTAAAGCGCGAGCGCGAGCCCGCGCCGCTTGCGCGGAAACCAGTCCGAGATCAGCGAATAGGCGCAGGGGCTCGCGGTCGCCTCGCCGACTCCGACGCCGACGCGCGCGCCCGCGAGCTGAACGCCGTTGCGCGCGAGCCCCGAGAGCGCGGTCATCGTCGACCACAGCGCGAGCCCCAAGGTCATCAGCCGCCCCCGATGCCAATTGTCGGCAAGCCGGCCGAGCGGGATGCCGAACAGCGCGTAGAACACGCCGAACGCGGTGCCGTAGAGAAAGCCCATGTCGCCGTCGGTGAGCCCGAGATCGCGCTTGATATCCTCGGCGAGGATCGAGAGCACCTGCCGGTCGATGAAGTTGAGGATGTAGACGAGGATCAGGACCGCGAGCACATACCAGGCATAGGGGCTCGCTCGCTCATCGGCGTTGTTCGGCGCAACGCCGGGCTCGTGCGCCGTGTCATCCATCCTGCCCTCTCGTGACCGTTGCCCAAGTCTGTATCAGAGCGCCGCGATTTGGCAAAAGCGCTGGCTCAGCCGAGCGCGAACCGCTCGACGGTCGTGTAGATCGCGCCCTCGCCGCCTAGGGTGCTTTCGTAGAGGCGGAACTCGTCAATCGCGAACGGCGCGCTCGCGAGGCCTGCGTGGGCGGCGAGAAAGCCATCGATCGGGCCGGTCGAGCGATTGAGCCGCGCGAGCGTGACGTGGGGGAAAAAGGCGCGGCGGTCGGGGGCGATGCCGATCCGGCGGAGCGCGGCGTCGATCTTGTTGTGAAGAGCCTTGAGCGCGTCGTGCGGCGTCACGCCGGCCCAGAGCGCGGCGGGGCGGCCCGCCTTGTCGAACGCGCCCACGCCGCCGAGCGCGATAGCGAAGCCGGAATG
>JACMKH010000078.1 GCA_014380205.1 Sphingomonadaceae bacterium | reverse complement strand
CGGAGAATCGCCTGCGCCGCCTCGCCGAGCGCGCGCGGCAGGGTCCGCGCCGCCGCCCGCTCCTCGTCGGAGAGATAGAGGTTGCGCGACGAGAGCGCGAGCCCGTCGGCGTCGCGCTGGGTCGGTACGCCGACGATCTCGACCGAGAGGTCGAGGTCGCGGACCAGCTGCCTTATCACCGCGAGCTGCTGGTAATCCTTCTCGCCGAACAAGGCGATTTCGGGCCGGACCTGATCGAACAGCCGCGCGACCACGGTCGCGACGCCGTCGAAATGGCCGGGCCTTGCGGCACCGTCGAGATCGTTGCCGATGGCGCCGGCCTTGACCGTGACCGCGAGACCCTCGGGATACATGATCGCGGCATCCGGCGCCCACAGGATCGCGCAGCCCTCCTCCTCGAGCATCGCCGCGTCGGCGGCCTCGCGGCGGGGATAGGTGGACAAGTCCTCGCCGGGGCCGAACTGCGCCGGGTTGACGAATATGGAGGCGACGACATGGCTCGCGCGCGCCCGCGCCTCGGCGACCAAGGCCATATGGCCCGCGTGCAGCGCGCCCATCGTCGGCACGAAGGCGACTTTGCCGCCATCGGCACGAAGCGCGGCGAGGGCTTCCTTCAGGGCATCGGGCTCACGGATGATTTGCACGGCCCTCTGGGCTCCGATAGAGGTTGGGAGCGGGCTGGTAGCGGCTCGCATGGCTTATAATCAAGTGTCCGGGGTTTTCGCGCGTCGTGCCGCATTTCATCACCTTCGCCAATGAAAAAGGCGGCACCGGCAAGTCGACGGCCGCGGTCCACAGCGCGGTCGCGCTGACCGCGCAGGGGCGTAACGTCGCCGCGCTCGATCTCGACACCCGCCAGCGCACGCTCGGCCGCTATCTCGACAACCGCGCCGCCTCGATCCGGCGGCTGGGCATCGACCTGCCGATGCCGGCCTACGACACGTTCGATCCGGCCAAGGGCGAGAGCCTCGGCGACATGCTCGCGCGCCTCTCCGAGGGCGTCGAGTTCGTCGTGATCGACACGCCGGGCCGCGACGATGTCCATGCCCGCGAGGCGATGGTCCGCGCCGACACTTTGGTGACGCCGATCAACGACAGCTTCGTCGATCTCGACCTGATCGGCGAGGTCGACGCCGAGACCTACCGCGTCCGCCGCCCGAGCTTTTACGCCGAGCTGGTCTGGAACAGCCGCACCCAGCGCGCCAAGGAGCGTGGCGCCAGCGTCGACTGGGTCGTGCTCCGGAACCGCATGCAGCATATCGAGGCGCGCAACATGCGCCGGGTCGGCGACGCGCTCTCCGAGCTCTCGCGCCGGGTCGGCTTCCGGATCATCCCGGGCCTCGGCGAACGGGTCATCTACCGCGAGCTCTTCCCCAAGGGGCTGACCCTGCTCGACCTCCACGAGATCAGCGACGTCTGCGTCTCGCACATCGCGGCGCGGCAGGAATTGCGCGAAATGATCGCCGGCTTCGCTCTGCCCGAACCCGGCGGCGCCGAGCCCGCGCGCCAGGCGGTCATGGCGTGATCGGCAAGATCCTGGTCGGACTGGTCCTGGCGGGCCTCGTCTATCTGTGGTGGCGACGACGCGCCGCCTCGGCCTCTGCGATGCGGGTTCCGGAGGCGCGAACCCTGCTCGGCGTCGGCGAGGGCGCGAGCGAGGACGATATCCGCGCGGCTCATCGGCGGCTTATCGCCAAGGTCCATCCCGACGCGGGGGGCTCGGCAGGACTCGCGACGCGGGTCAATGCCGCGCGAGACGCGCTGATCGCGGAACTGAAGCGCAAGCCGCGCCTGCCCTGACGGAGACGATCGTGAGCCACCAATTCAACTCCACCTCGCTGCGCGAGTACGATATTCGCGGGATCGTCGGGACGACTTTGGGCCCCGATGACGCTTATGCGATCGGGCGCGGCATCGGCACGCTCGTCCGGCGCGGCGGCGGCGCGAGCGTCGCGGTCG
>JACMKH010000077.1 GCA_014380205.1 Sphingomonadaceae bacterium | reverse complement strand
GGCACGTCGAGGAGGGCGAGCAGCTGGTTGTACTCGACACCAAGCGGGTGGCATACCGGGCCGCGACGGGGGGCTAGGCTTGCCGCGACGGCCCGTCCGCCGCACAGCGGCCGCATGACCCGCGTCCTCGGCATCCTAAACCTGACCCCCGACAGCTTTTCCGACGGCGGCCGGTTCCTCGACGATCCGGAAGCGGCGGCGGCGAGCGCGGTGGCGATGGCGGCGGCGGGGGCGGCGCTGATCGACATCGGCGGCGAATCGACCCGGCCGGGGGCGGCCGACGTGTGGGAGGGGGACGAGATTACGCGCGTCGTCCCGGTGATCGAGCGGTTGGCGCGCGGGGGCGTCGCGGTTTCGATCGACACGCGCAAGGCTGCGGTGATGGAGGCCGCGCTCGCCTCGGGCGCGGCAATGGTCAACGATGTCTCGGCGCTGCTCTACGACGACCGCGCGCTCGGCGTCGTCGCCGGGGCGGAATGCCCCGTCGTGATCATGCATTATCCCGGCCCGCCCAGACAAATGCACGCGCGCGACAGCTACGCTGACCCGCTGATCGAAATTTACGACTGGCTCGAGGATCGCATCGAGGCGCTGGTCGAGCGCGGCATCGCGCGCGAGCGGATCGTGATCGATCCCGGCATCGGCTTCGGCAAGAGCGTTCAGGCCAATCTCGCGCTGCTCAACGGGCTCGCGCTGTTCCAGGGGCTCGGCTGCGCGATACTGCTCGGCGCGAGCCGCAAGCGGCTGATCGGCGCGCTGTCGAACGAGGCGCCCGCCGCCGAGCGCCTCGGCGGGTCGATCGCGCTGGCGATCGCTGGGGCCGAGCGGGGGGCGCAGTTGCTGCGGGTCCATGATGTGCCCGAGACGGTGCAGGCACTCCGCGTCTGGCGGGGGATGAGGGACGCGGGGCTTAGCGCGGCACCTACGGGCTGACCGCCCCTCCGCCCACCACCGGCAGCTCGATGAAGCTTGCGGTGTCGCCGGTGAGCCAAATCCGGTGCGTTGCGATGCGGAAGTCGGCGGGCTGGGCTTGGGCGATGTTGTCGACCCAGGTCTGCGGGTTGCGGTCGTAGAGCGGGAACCAGCTCGACTGGATCTGGACCATGATGCGGTGGCCGCGGCGGAAGCTGTGGTTGGCGTGGGGGAGGCGGACGCGGTAGAGCGCGGTCTCGCCGGGGATGATCGCGGCGGGTTCGCTCAAACTGTTGCGATAGCGACCGCGCATGATGTCGCCCGAGACCATCAGCTGATAGCCGCCGAGCTCGCGGTCGGCGCGGAACTCGGGCGGATAGACGTCGATCAGCTTGACCACCCAGTCGGCGTCGGTCCCGGTGGTCGAGGCGTGGAGGTTGGCGAAGATCGGGCCGCTGATCGTGACGGGCTCGGTGAGCGGCTCGCTGACGAAGGTGAGCACATCGGGGCGGCTCGCGAACTGGCGCTGATCGTCGACCAGCCAGCGGTTCCAGCTCGAGTCCTGATCGTACATCGCGAGCACGGGGCGGAGGCGATAGGGCACGGGGCGCGCGGGGTCCGAGACATATTCGGCATAGGGCGCGCCGCCCGCTGCGGACGGCTGCCGGCCGACGCCACCCGCCGGCTGGAGATAAAGGCGTGTGGCCCGCGCGGCGCCGCCCGCGGGCCATGACTCATAGGTCCGCCACGCGTTCGCGCCCGTCTCGAACGCGACCACCGGCGGCGTCGGCGTCGCGGCGGGGTCACCCTTGAGATGCCGGTCCCAGAAGGGGAGCAGGACATTCTCACGGAACCACAGGCTGGTGTCCGCGCCCCAGTCGAGCGCGCCGAGCGAGGAGCCCTGGCCCTGCGACTGGCCGTGGTTCCACGGGCCGACCGCGAGGAAGACCATGTCGTTGTTCGTGTCGCGCGTCTCCATCACCTCATAGGCCGCGATCGCGCCGAAATTATCCTCCTGGTCGAACAGCCCGTGGACGAACATCGTCGGGACCGTGGGCGCGCGGTCGTCGAGCATGTCCTGCGTCGCTTGCCCGATCCAGAACTGGCCGTAGGCGGGATTATCGACGATCTTGCGCCAGGTCGGCAGGTCCTCGGCGCCGAGCCGCGCGGCGAGCGCGTCGGCCGATCCCGCCTCGAGGAACGCCTGGTACATGTCGCGGTGGCCGAACGGCGGGCTGTGGCTGCCGTCGCGGCTCGTGCCGAGGTTGTAGACCCATTCGAACATCGTCTGGCGTAGCGCGCCATTGTGGTAGAAATCGTCGCCGATCCACCCGTCGACCATCGGATACATCGGCACGGCGGCGCGCAGCGCGGGGTGCGGATCGAGGATGCCCATGATCGCGAGCCAGCCTGGGTAGGAGACGCCGGTGATGCCGACGCGGTCGCTCGACTCGGGGACATTGTCGACCAGCCATTCGATGGTGTCGTGGGTGTCGGTGCCCTCATCGACGCGCCAGCGGTTGAGCGGGCCGCGCGGCGGCAGGGTCATCACCCATTCGCCCTCGGAATCGTAGCGCCCCCGGATGTCCTGATAGACGCGGATATAGCCCGCCTCGAGCAGCGACTCGTCGGCGAGCGGCAGCGTCATCGCCGCGCTCGGGCTCGACGCCTGGCCGGTCGCCTTGTCCGCGCCATAGGGGGTGCGCGTGAGGATGATCGGCGCGGGGCCGGGGAGGTTGCGCGGGACGATGATCACGGTGTGCAGCCGCACGCCGTCGCGCATGCGGATCATCACCTCGCGGCGTTCGTGATCGAAGGCGGGCGTGACCGGCGAGAAGTCGCGCACGACCTCGTCGTTCTGGGCGGGGGCGGGGGCGAGGGGGGCGAGGAGGAGCGTGGCGAGGACGAGGCGGGCGAGAGGGCGGATGGGCATGGCGGGCTCCCCTTGGTCGGGGAGGCCGTAAGCGGAGGGGAGGCCGAGGGCAATCGGGCGTGAAATCCTTGCTGGAACGGGGAGGAATTACGCCGCGCTGTCGATCCCCAGCTCGGCGAGCTTGCGGTAGAGGGTCGACCTTCCGATGCCGAGCCGCCGCGCGACCTCGGTCATGCGGCCGCGGTAATGGCCGATCGCGAGGCGGACGACGTCGGCCTCGATCGCGGCGAGGGGGCGCAGGTGGCCGTCGGGCTCGTAGAGCGTGACGCCGGGGCCGTCGGCGAAGG
>JACMKH010000076.1 GCA_014380205.1 Sphingomonadaceae bacterium | reverse complement strand
GGCTGCCGGTGCGCGCCGCCCCCTTCGCCAACGCGCGCCAGAGCGACGCGCTCGACAATGGCGATGCGGTGTTCCTGTGCGCGCGCAGCCACGATCAGGACTGGTTCGGTGTGGTCTATGACGAGGCGGGCGAGATCACCGGCGCGTGCGGCGTCTCCGAGCCCGTGCCGAGCCGCCGCGCCTATGACGGCCCGTGCCGCAGCGGCTGGGTCCCCTCGGCGTTCGTCCGGCTGACGGCGACCAATTGAGCATCCAACTCCCGGCCAAAAAAAGTGAGCCTGCCGAAGCAGGGGGGCGCTTCGGCAGGCTCGGACGAACACGGCACAGGGGCTTGACTGACTTAGGTCAGGGCGCCGCGCTCGCCAAACTCGTGGCCGGGAGGCCGGAGCCGCCGGCGGGGGTTTCGGTCGCGCTCGCCATGATCACCTGCGGCATCGCGGGCGGCGCGTCGGGATAGATGAAGCCGGCGACGGGGTAGCTGGTCAGGCCCAGCGCGCCGATCGGGCCGTACCAGACCTTGACCGCGCTCCAGTCGCCCGCCGCCGAGATGTCGCGGACGAGCGCGTTGCTCTCGACCACGCCGCGGCCCGACCAGTTGGCGTGGTTGATCCTGATCTCGCGCGAATCGACGATCTCGCTGACCATCGCGACATGGCCGAGCCGCATCCGCCCGTGCGAGCGCAGCACCATCACCGATCCGACTTGCGGGGTCGATCCACGCGCGTAGCGCCCATCGGCCTGGCCCCACCAGGTGTGCGCGTTGCCGCGGATCTCGACCTCGGAGACGTGGCGCGCATAGGTGACGCACTGCCAAGGCACGGCATGCGCCGGCGCGGCGACGCCGAGCGCGAGAAGCGCAGCGGAAAACAGGCTGAAAACAGCCCTCAAGCGACCCGAAAACATTGCGACCCCGTTGCCCACGCGCCCACCCGGCGCGCGTTTTGCAATTCGCTGTCTTGCCGGGATGCTGCGTTTGCGAAAGCGCTAAGCGGCGGATTGTGGGGAGTCAGGGGTGAGCCGAGTCGGTTCCGCGGCCCGTCGGGTAAATCGGCTCGACTCGTCGTGAGTCGGGGTTTTACGCCAATCGCAAGTCCGCGATGAATCCGGAATGGTCGCTGAGTTTGCGGCCGGCATCGTCCCGCCGTCCGATGTGGTGAAGCGACGCGACGATTGTTCCGCTCCGTGTCGCGAGATGATCGATCAGCGCGCGGCCCTCGCCATCGACGCACCCGGCGGTCGCGATTCGATAGTCCGCCAGCGCGCCGAGCAATGCGGGCTGCACGTCGGACGGCGGGCCCGAACGCGGAATGGTCTGGTTGAAGTCGCCGACCACGACGGATGCTCCCTTGCCGCATGGAAGCGCCGAAGGGAGCGCCGCCAGAAAGGCGCGGTGATCCTGCCACTGCTTCCTGTCGCGTCTCCCGTTCGCCACGTGCGCCATGGCATAGGGGATGCAGATCCCGGTCGCCCGCAGCGGCCCGAGCGTCGTCGCCGTCGATCCGCTGACGAAGCGTCCCGGAGGAAGTGTGGAATCCGTCGCGTGCGAAACATCCGACCACGGCTGACGGCTCGCGATGAGGACCTTCCGCCGATCGGTCACGCCATAGCCGCAATCGGCGTCGGAGGCTTCGACATGATAGCCCGGACCAAGGAAATCGGCAGGCGCCTCGGTCAGGCAAACGATATCGGGGGCCGCGCGCTCGATAATCGCGCCGATGGCTTGCCCCGGACGGGACCGTGGCCGCTTCCATTCGATGTTCCAGACAAGCACGCGCGCCGTGTCGACGGCGCGGGGTCCGATCACACCCGCATCGGCATCAGCACATACAGCGCCGCAGCCTTGTCGTTCTCCCGGATCAACGTCGGCGCGGCCGCGTCCGCGAGGTGGACTTCGACCGCGTCGCCCTCGACCTGGCCCAATATGTCGAGCAGATAGCGCGCGTTGAAGCCGATCTCGAAGGGCTCGGCGGCGTAGTCGCCGGGGACCTCCTCGGCGGCGGTGCCGTTTTCGGGGCTGGTCACCGAGAGCGTGATCTTGTCGCGGTCCAGCGCCATCTTGACCGCGCGCGTCTTCTCGCTGGCGATGGTCGAGACGCGGTCGACGCCCTCCTCGAAGCTGCGCGGGTCGATCTTGAGGAGCTTGTCGTTGCCGGTCGGGATGACCCGCGTGTAATCGGGGAAGGTGCCGTCGATCAGCTTCGAGGTCATCACCGCGCTGCCGAGCCCGAAGCGCACCTTACTGTCCGACAGCGAGATCTCGACCGTGCCGTCGATCTCGTCGAGCATCTTCCTGAGCTCCCCGACGCATTTGCGGGGGATGATCACGTCGGGCATGCCCTCGGCGCCGTCGGGGCGGGGGACGGTGACGCGCGCGAGGCGGTGGCCGTCGGTCGCGGCGGCTTTCAGGACGGGCTGGTCCTCGTCCGAGACGTGGAGGAAGATGCCGTTGAGATAGTAGCGCGTCTCCTCGGTCGAGATCGCGAAGCGCGTCTTGTCGATGATCTGGCGCAAGGTCGCGGCCTCGAGATCGAAGCGCGTCGGCAGCTCGCCCTCGGCGATCACGGGGAAATCGTCGCGCGGCAAGGTCTGGAGCTTGAAGCGCGCGCGGCCCGCGTTGACCGCCATCATGCCGTCGGCGGCCTCGATCGAGACCTGGCTGCCCTCGGGGAGCTTGCGCGCGATGTCGAACAGCGTGTGCGCCGAGACCGTGGTCGCGCCCGCGCGCTCGATCGCGGCGGGGATGGTGTCGACGATCTGGAGATCGAGGTCGGTCGCCATCAGGCGGATGCCGTCCTCGCCCGCCTCGATCAGCACGTTGGAGAGGATCGGGATGGTGTTGCGGCGCTCGACCACCGACTGGACATGCCCGAGGCTCTTCAGCAGCACCGCCCGTTCGATCGTCGCCTTCATCGTTTCACCCTGCCCCGCATGTTCATCTTGCCAGCCTCACCCTGCCTTGCCCGCCGCGCGATGACAATGAAAAAGGGGCCGGGGCAACGCGCCCCGACCCCCTTTTTCACAGCTTTCGCTGCTTGATCAGAAGCGGAAGCCGACCCCCGCGACGAGCTGATGCCGGTCGGTGTTGACGTCGAAATCGTCGAAATCGACGTCGGTGTCGCCGACATCGACGCTCAGGTCGCTGTAGCTCGAATAGCGGTATTCGGCCTTGGCGAACACATTGTCGCTCACCGCGAGCTCGACGCCGCCGCCGACGCGGAAGCCGTCGAGCGTCGCGCCGAACTCGCGCGTGACTCCGGCCGTGTCATCGGCGTCGAGCCCGTAGCGCGCGTTGGTGTAGCCGCCCTTGGCGTAGATCATCGCGCGGGGGCTGAGCGGAACGCCGATCCGGCCGCCGACATAGATGTCGCGCTCGACCTCGAACGAGGCGCGGCGACCCGTGCCGAAGCCGTTGTCGTCGCTTTCGCCGCCGGTCGAGTCCGAAAGCTCGGCCTCGGCGCCGATGACGACGCCGCCAGCCGAAAAGTCGTAGCCCGCGCCGACGCCGTATAGCACGCCCTCGAGCCCGCTACCCTCGTCGAACCGGTCCTCCGTGCCAGGCGAGAAATCGCCGTCGCTATCCGCGGTGGTGCGGTCGTAGCCGCCGATCGCCTCGAGCCGGAAGCCGGTGAAGGCCTCGCTGTTGTCCTGCGCGAACGCGGGGACGGAAACGCTCGCGCCGGTAAGCAGCGCGGCGAGAAACACTTTACGCATGTAAACACACTCCATTGACTTAAACCCACCCCATGATCGGGGCGAGCCGCAGGAGCGCGCGGCGATGTGATTGGTTGCATGAACGGGGCATAGACAGGGAGGGGTTGTTGCTTTCGCGCCACGATTTGCCGATGAGCCGGGCCATGTTTCCGGCAGGACGCCTGTTCATCGCGCGCCACGGCGAGACCGTGTTCAACGCGGCGGCGCGGATGCAGGGCAACGACGCGCATACCCCGCTGACCCGGCGGGGCTTCGCGCAGGCCGACGCGATGGGCGAGGCGCTGCTCGGGACGCTGGGGCGCGAACCAGCGCTCGAGCTATGGGCGTCGGACACCGGCCGCGCGCTCCAGACGCTCGCGGTGATCGCCGAGCATCTCGGGCTCGACTGGCATAGCGCGCGGACCGACCGCCGGCTCGCCGAGATCGGCGTGGGGCGCTGGGAGGGGCGCTACTATGCCGATGTCACCGCCGAACAGGGCGAGATTTTCGATCGCGCGACGGGATTGTTCTCGGCGCGGCCGCCGGAGGGCGAATGGTATGATGGAATCGCAGAACGGCTCACCGCCTGGCTCCGCGATCTCGACTTGGCGCCGCGCGACCGGCTGGTGATCACGCACGGCATCACCTCGCGCGTGCTGCGCGGACTGCTCGCCGGATGCGACGCGCCGCCGGGCGTCGATGCGCCCGTCGCGCCGCCGCTGGCGCAGGGGAGCCTCGTGATGATCGAGGACGGCGTCGAGACGCTCGTCCGGACGGGCGAGGCGTTCACCCCGGCATGAGAGCATATGCGCCTTTCGCGCTGATCGTCGCGCTTGCCGCCGCGCCGCTCGCGGCGCGCGATTCGCTCGGCGTCTATGCCGAGTGGGGCGCGTTCCGCGATTCCGAGACGCCGCGCTGCTACGCGATCGCGCGGCCCGAGGGCGAGGTGCGCCGCGACTGGGAGCCGTTCGCGAGCGTGAGCTATTGGCCGCGTCGGCGCGTGTCGGGGCAGGTCCATTTCCG
>JACMKH010000075.1 GCA_014380205.1 Sphingomonadaceae bacterium | reverse complement strand
GGGCCCTCCCCCGGTGCCCGAGCCCCGTCCGCCCCCTCGCCTTTGACCGTCAGCACGACCATGCCGGTGCGGTGATCCATCCGCCGCAGCCGCGTCGCCGCCTTCATCAGCAGGCGGCGGGCGACGAGGCGCGCACGATCGGGGTGGCGCTTGTCGGGGCCGAGGACGTGGCTGTGGCCGATGCTGCGCGATTGCGTCGGCCGCTCGGGCAGATCGAAGCCGTGGATCAGATACCAGAGCCGGTCGCCGAGCACGCCGCCCCAGGCGTCGCCCGCGTCGCGGGGCTTGCGCGCGCAATAGTCCTCGATCGTGAGCACGCCCTGGCGCGCGAGGCGCTTCTCCATCTTGGCGCCGATTCCGGTGATCGCGCGCAAGGGGAGCGCGTAGAGGCGTCGCGGCAGCTCATCGCCTTCGAGCAGCGTGAGCCCGTCGGGCTTCTTGAGGTTCGAGGCGAGCTTGGCGAGTAGGCGGTTTGGCGCGATCCCGACCGAGGAGATCAGGCAGTCGCCGACATGCGCGCGGATGCCCAGTTTGATCCGCTCGCCGAGAGCGCGCGCGGTCGCGGGGTCATTCTCATTGTCGAGCAGCCGGCACGCGACCTCGTCGATCGAGCAGATTCGGCTGACGGGGATGTGCCGCCAAATCTCGGCGATGATCGCCTCGTGAAACTCGACATAGCGGTCGTGGCGCGCGGGTGCGATGAGCAAGTCGCGGCACTTCTGCTTCGCCTCCCAGACGGGCGTCCCCGTGAAGATGCCGAACGCCTTGGCCTCGTAGCTCGCCGCGATCGCGACCGTGGTGTCGCTGTCGACAGGCGCTACAATTAGCGGCTTGCCGCGCAGCGCGGGCTGGAGCTGCTGCTCGACGCTCGCGAAATAGCTGTTGAGGTCGAGATAGAGCCAGCGCAGCGGGCGGGAGATCGATTCGAAGCTCACCTTCGGAACGTACCACGAACTCCGGCTACTTTCACGCCCGTTTGGGAATCTCGAGCCCTCGCTGAACAGCGGGCCGCGCGAGGCCGCGTTCGAGCCAGGCGGAGACGTTCGCCTGCGCGTCGAAATCGACCAGCTCGCGGGCTTCGTAAAACCCGATCAGGTTGCGCACCCAGCCGAGCGTCACGATGTCGGCGATCGTATAGTCGTCGCCCATGATCCAGTCGCTGCCTTCGAGGCGCTTTTCGAGCACGCCGAGCAGGCGCTTCGCCTCGGCGACATAGCGGTCGCGCGGGCGCTTGTCCTCGATCTCCTTGCCGGCGAACTTGTGGAAGAAGCCGACCTGGCCGAACATCGGGCCAACCGCGCCCATCTGCCAGAACAGCCAAGCGATCGTCTCCCAGCGCCGGGCGGGATCGGCGGGGATGAAGCGGCCGGCCTTGTCGGCCAGATAGAGGAGGATCGCGCCCGATTCGAACAGGCCGATCGGCGCGCCGCCGGGGCCATCGGGATCGATGATCGCGGGGATCTTGCCGTTGGGGTTGAGCGAGAGGAACTCGGGGAGATGGCTCTCGTCTTTCATGATGTCAACGAGATGCGGCTCATAGGCGAGGCCGGTCTCTTCGAGCATGATCGAGACTTTGACGCCGTTGGGCGTGTTGAGCGAATAGAGCTGGAGGACGTCGGGATGGCTGGGCGGCCAGCGCCGCGTGATGGGGAAGGCGGAAAGGTCGTTCATGGCGGCTCCGGATTGGCGTTTCTGCCCCGGTTAGCGCGGCTCGACCTGGTTGGCGACGGGATCGCGGTCGGGGCGCTGGCGGTCGCGGCGCGCGGGGCGGTCGGGGTTGGGGATGCGCGCCGCATTGGGG
>JACMKH010000009.1 GCA_014380205.1 Sphingomonadaceae bacterium | reverse complement strand
CGAAGGGCGCGGCGGCGCGCTGCGCGTCTCCGACCGCGACATGGGCTGGAGCGCCGATCCGATCGGGCGCGGGCGGCGCGAAGCGCAGGGCAAACGATGAGCGACGGGGCCCATTCGCCGAGTGCGGTCGCCAACGGCCGCATCGATGGCTTCGATCTCGCGCGCGCGATCGCGATCTTCGGCATGATCACGGTCAATTTCCGCGCGGTGCTCGCGAGCGGCGAGACGCCGCGCTGGCTGCATCTGATCGCCGAGCAGGTCAACGGCCGCGCCGCCGCGCTGTTCGTGTTCCTTGCCGGTGTGGGCATCGCGCTGCTCTCGGCGCGGTCGCGCGCCTCGGGCGATCGCGCCGCGATCCGCGCGGACCGGCTGACCCTCTTCAAGCGCGCGCTGTTCCTGTTCGCGATCGGGCTCGGCTTCCGCCAAATCTGGGAGTTCGACATCCTCCATTTCTACGGCGTCTACCTGCTCGCCGCCGCGTTGCTGCTCACCGCATCGAGCGGCTTCCTCGCCGCACTGGGCATCGCGCTGACCGCGCTGTTCCCGGTGCTCTATTTTGTCGTCCCGAGCCGGCTCGGCATCCCCTTCTGGGACACGACCAGCGCCTTCACCGCGCGTGACATCGCGATCGACTTGTTCTTCCAGGGCTATCACCCGGTCGCGCCATGGCTCGCCTTCCTGCTCGCGGGAACGATCGTCGGCCGGCTCGATCTTGCCGACCGCGCGCTCAGGCGCCGGCTGCTGATCGGCGGCGTCGCGCTCGCGCTAACCGCCGAAGCGATCGCCGCGGGGCTGCTCGACCTCGGCTGGCTCAAGGCCGGCTTCGATATCGCCCCCGCCGCGACGGTCGAGGCCGCCGCCGAGGGTTTCTCGACCGAGCCCTATCCGCCGATGCCGTTGTTTGTCGCCGCCGGGCTTGGTTGGGCGCTCGCCGCGATCGCGCTGTGCCTTGCGATCGGCGAGCGCTTCGCAGGCCGCGCCTGGCTCGCGCCCCTGGTCCACGCCGGACAGCTGGCGCTCACCATCTACATCGTCCACGGCACGCTCGGTGTCTGGGCGCTCGCCTGGCTCGGCCTCGGTGGCGCGCGCGGGCTCGGCTTCGTGCTCGCCTACAGCGCGCTGTTCTACGCCGCCGCCGTGCTGCTCGCGACGCTCTGGCGCCGCCGCTTCGCGCGCGGGCCGGTCGAGATGGCGATGCGCTGGCTGACCGGCAGCCGGAGAAGCGAGATACTGCCCGAGGGCGCGCCAGCCGCTTGAGCTATAGTCCCGCCTGCCACTCCCTGATCCCGTCGATCGGCCAGATCAGCATCACCACGTTGAGCGTGAGATTGTCGCGGATCACCCAGAGCGTGAGCAGCTCGAAGGCCACCGCGATCGCCGCCGTGCGCCACAGGCCGAGCCGCCGCGC
Organism: Sphingomonadaceae bacterium; assembly: GCA_014380205.1. Classification (GTDB taxonomy): domain Bacteria; phylum Pseudomonadota; class Alphaproteobacteria; order Sphingomonadales; family Sphingomonadaceae; genus Parasphingopyxis. Next base: position 5,052 of record JACMKH010000009.1, on the reverse strand, counting down.
GATCCAGAAACCGAGCGCCATCCAGCCGACGTCGGCGACCGAGTTGATCACCGCGTCGCCCGAATAGCCGAAGGCGGCGGTCGCCTCGCGGTAGCGGTTGATGATCAGCGGCGAATTCTCGAGCAGCTCCCACAGGCTCTCGGTCAGCACCGCGAGCGCGAAGCGGTATCCGACGGGCTTGTCGCGCATCCACCACCAGGCGATCCCGCAGAAGATGAAGCCATGGATGATGTGGCTCGGCACATACCAGTCGGCGAGATGCTGGCTGTTGTCCGGCCCATGCACCTCGCCGACCCACAGTTTGATCTCGCCGCATTCGCAGATCGGCGAGCGGCCCATCGCGAGCAGGATGAGCGCGGTCGCCGCGACGATCGCGAGCGCGGCGATCCAGTGGCGGCGGCTCATCCGCGCGCCTCGATCATGTCCTGGAGCTTGAGCACGGTGTTGAGATTGCGCCCCGTCGCGGGCGCGCCGAACGCGCGGTCGATCGCGGCGGGGGTGAGCTTGCTCGTGCCCACCGCCGCGCCATAGTCGATCCACAGCGCATCGCCCGCGATCCTGATGCGCTCGCCCGCCTTGGCATAGCGCGCGAGCGCGTCGGCCGCATCAACGGGCGGCGGCTTCGCGGCGAGCAGCACGTGAAGCATTTTCGGGATCGCATTAATGTCATGCGCGAACGGATTGCCCTCGATGTAAGCCCTCCACTCGCTTCCCTTGCGAACGATCGCCGGAACGGTGAAGCCGAAGCGCTCGGCAATCGCCTTCTCGAGCCTGGCCGCGAGCTTCGCGTCGCTCCCCTTTGCCCCGAAGATAAGGTTGCCGCTCTGGATGTACGTCTCGGGCCGCTCGAAGCCGAGCTCGCCGACGAGCGCGCGCAGATCGGCCATCGGCAGCTTTCTGCCCCCCACATTGACCGCGCGTAGCAGCGCGATGAAATCGATCGCCGCCATCCCGCTCTCCCCCGCCCTTGCCACCGGCGCGCTCTACCCCCGCATCGCGGCGTTCGGAAGGATCAGTCGTCGACCGGCTTGGCCTTTCGTTCGACATGATGATCCTGCGGACCCCATTTCTTCCGCACGCCCTCGTTGAGCCGATCGATGATCGCCTTCTGGTCATTCTTGAATTTTTCCAGATGAAGGGTCTCGTGGTCGCTGCAGCCCAGCAGTTTCGCGACGATGATCTGGTGCGTCGTCGCGTCGACTTCGCGCCAGACGCGCTCCTTGTCGCCGTCGGGAAAGCCGGCGTCATGGAATTGGACGACATGCCAGCAATCGTGAAAGAAGGTGTTGGCGCGGACATCATCATCCTGGTTCTGCATGAACTCCTCTATTTCCCAATAGAATACCGCGTCGTCCTCGTCGCAGCACGGGCGCTCGATCTGATGACCGTTGACCCTGATCATCCCGTCGAAGAAGGTGATTCCCTTCATCCGCCCGAAAGCGTCTCTATAGACATCAGGCCAGTCGGTGCGATCGATCAGCGCGGCCATCGATTTTATGCCCGCGACGAGCTGGTCCCGATCGGCATCCCCGGTGCCACCCTCGCCCTTCATGAATTTCACCTCGACGTCCCTGCCAAGTATGCCGACGGTAGGCATCGTGATTCTCCTCACTGCTCGGGAGTCGCCTCCTGTCATCTTCGCACCGGAGAATCACGACCAATCGTCTCCATCTCGGCCCTATCGGACCGCGGCCGGGTCGGTACGCGTGTCTTGACCTCGCCCCGGCCTTAGGCGAACCGGGCGCATGGCGGAACCCTCGCCCTTGAAGCGCCGCGGCCTGCTGTTCGTCGTGTCGAGCCCGAGCGGGGCCGGCAAGTCGACGATCTCGCGCATGCTGCTCGCCGCCGACCCGGGGATCGCGATGTCGGTGTCGGCGACGACGCGGCCGATCCGCGAGGGCGAGATCGACGGGACGCACTATCATTTCGTCGATGACGCCGCGTTCGACCGGCTCGTCGCCGAGGAGGCCTTTCTCGAATGGGCGCATGTCTTCGGGCGGCGCTACGGGACCCTGCAATCGGAGGTGACCCGCGCGATCGAGGCGGGGCGCGACGTGCTGCTCGACATCGACTGGCAGGGCACCCAGCAGCTCAAGCAAGTCGATCCCGACATCGTCCGCGTGTTCATCCTGCCGCCCTCGATGGACGAGCTGTGCCGCCGCCTGAGCGGGCGCGGGACCGACAGCGCCGAGGTCATCGCCGCGCGGATGGAGCGCGCTGCGGGCGAGATCAGCCATTGGGCCGAGTACGACTATGTGCTGGTCAACGACGATGCGGACGCGTGCGCGGCCGAGGTGGGAGCGATCCTCGTGGCGGAGCGGCTCAAGCGCGAGCGGCGCACGGGGCTGGTCGATTTCGTGCGCGGGCTGACCGGCTGACCCTTGCCGCCATTCCCGCGAAAGCGGGGAAGCGAAGCTGATCAACGATCAATCCAGCTTTTCTTCTTCCAGCTTCGCGCCTAGCCTCCAACAAGAAGCTGGATTCCCGCTTTCGCGGGAATGATGGAGGAGAGAGCGATGGGACGCGTCATCGTCGGAGCGGCGGCCGGGGCGGTCGTCATGTTCATTCTCGGGTTCCTCTTCTGGGGCTCGCCGCTCGGGGGCCTCGCAACGGGCTCGCTCGCGGATGCCCAGGCGGCCGATGTCCAGGCCGCGCTCGCCGCGAACATTAGCGAGACCGGCGCCTATGAGGTTCCCGTCGACGGCAGCCAGGCGCAAAAGGCGATGTACGCGCGCGGCCCGATCGCGTTCATTCAGTACACCGCCGACGGCTCGGGCAACCCCACGCCGACCGACATGATCGCCGGGCTGATCCACATGTACATCAGCGCGCTCCTCATAGGTTTCGCGCTGCTCCAGGTTTCCTACCACGTCCGCGAATTCTCGACGCGAGCGGCCATCGTCGTGTTCTTCGCGACGGGGGCGGGCGTCTACATGACGCTCGGCGCGCCGATCTGGGCGGGCCACGGCTGGAATTATTACATTTATTCGTTTGTCACCGACGTGATCGGCCTCGTCGCCGCGGGCCTCATCATCGCGCGCTGGTTCCTGCCGCGCGACTGGGACGGGGGTGAGCGGGTAGGCGCGGAAGCGGAGTAGCGGCGCGATGGACGTAGCGGGCAAGATCGCCTTCGTCACCGGCGGCGCGAGCGGGATCGGGCTCGGCATCGCGCGCGTGCTCGTCGCCAATGGCGCGCGCGTCGTGCTCGCCGACATCCGCCAGGACCATCTCGACGAGGCCGGCGGCTGGTTCGTCGACCACGGGCACGGGTGCGAGGTCCATACGATCCGCCTCGACGTCACCGATCGCGCGGGCTGGGCGGCGGCCGCCGACGAGACCGAGGCGCTGCTCGGCCCGGTTGACATCCTCATCGCCAACGCCGGCGTCGGGCTCGAAGGCCCGCTCGACGAGGCGAGCTACGCCGACTGGGATTTCGGCCTCGGCGTCAACCTCGGCGGCGTGGTCAACGGGCTCCAGACCTTCCTCCCGCGGATGCGCGCGCGCGGTAAGGGTGGGCATATCGTCAACACCGCCTCGCTCGCCGGCATGGTGACGATGCCCTCGACCCACGCGATCTACGCGACGGGCAAGGCCGCGGTGATCGCGCTCTCCGAGAGCATCCGCGATGGCCTCGCCGCGCACGGCATCGGCGTCTCGGTGCTCTGCCCCGGCCCGATCAAATCCAACATCCACGAGGCCGCGCAAAACCGCCCCGAGCGCTTCCGCGAGGGCAGCGGGTTCGGCGAGTCGGAGGCGCGGCTGGGGCGGCGCCAGGTCTCAGAGCTGTGGATGGAGCCCGACGAGGTCGGCGAAATGGTGCTCGACGCGATCCGCGCGAACAAGCTCTACGTCATCACCCACGGCGAGTGGCGCGACGCGGTGATCGCGCGCCACGATGCGATCCTCGAGGCGACGCCGACGACGAGCAACCCCGCGCTGATCGCCTCGCTGATGGCGCCCGATTAGGCCTCCGCTTCGGCCTTTGCCTTCGCGAGATCGGCCGAGCGCATCTCGCTCCGCGATTCGGCGAACATCCGCTTGCATGCGGGCCGTTCGTTGATCCGCTCGATCCAGGCGAGCAGATGGGGTGTGTTGTCGGCGTTGACCACCTCGGCGAAGCCGTGCTGCATCCCGTTGGCGATCGCGAAGTTGCAGATGTCGGCGAGCGTGTAACTGTCGCCCGCGAGCCATTCGCTTTCAGCGAGCCGCGCCTCGAGCTTGGCGACCGAGACGCGGATCTTGCGCATCTCCTCGTCGAGCACCTCCCGCGCGAAGCCCTTGCGCGCATTGCGCCATTTGACCTGCTGCTCGGGCACCGGGATGCCCTTGACCTTGTCCTCGAACTCCTCGTCCGAGAGCGCGCGCGCCATCGGACCGATCATCCGCTCCCAGCCGATCGTCGAGACGCACCAGCAGAAATATTCGTCGACCCATTTGGTCCACACGCGGACCTGCGCGCGGCCGAACGGATCGGCGGGCATCAAATTGGGCGGATCGGGGAAGCTCTCCTCGACATATTCGCAGATCACCGTCGATTCGGTGACGATCCTGCCGTCATGGTCGAGCGCGGGGACCTGGCCGCGCGGGTTGATCGCCTTGAACCAGGGCTCGTGGTGCTCGAAGTTCGCGGGGTTGAGGAAGCGATGCTCGAACGCGACGCCCTTTTCGTAGAGCGTGAGCAGCGGCTTCATCGAATTGGCGCCGGGGCCGAAGGCGTAGAGCGTGAGCATGGAGCGTCCTCCTTCGCGCGCGACTCCGCGCGCGCCGCTATCCGCCATAGACCTTTCGGGCCGCCTCGGTAAGCGCGGCCATCGCCTGGCGCCAGGGTCCCGGCCCGTGGCTGACCCGCGCGACACCGAGCTCGGCGAGCCGTGCGTGGCTCGGCATGCCGTCGAACATCATCGCGTTGACCGGGAGCGGCGAGGCCTCGCAGATCCGCTCGAGCCCGTCCTCGTCGGCGAGGCCGGGGACGAAGAAGCCGCTCGCGCCCGCCTCGGCATAGGCCAGCCCGCGCTCGATCGCGGCGTCGGCCAAGGCTTCGTCGTGCGTGTT
>JACMKH010000074.1 GCA_014380205.1 Sphingomonadaceae bacterium | reverse complement strand
CGCGCGGCGTCCCTCCGATCCGGCAGAGCGCGAGATGCGCGTCGCCGGGCGCGACGAGCACGCGTCCCACCTCGATCCGGTCGCCATCGCGCGCGATCGCGGCGGGGCGGCCCGTCATCACCGAGATCTGGCGCGCGAAATAGCCGATGAAATCGTCGGGTAGATGCTGGGTGATCAGGATAGGGGCGGCGAGATCGCGCGGCAGCGCGCCGAAGAAGCCCGCGAGCGCATGCGGCCCCCCGGTCGAGGCGGCAATCGCGAGGCATTCGATCGGGCGCGCGACGCCATCGGCGTGCGCGGGCGTGTGATCGGCAAGCGTGGGCCTCACGTCGGCGGGGCGCGCGGGCGCGATCCGCATCATCGCGCGCTCGAGCACATCGGCGAAGCGCACCGCGAACTCGGCCGCGCTAGGCTTGAGCAGCGTCTCGCTCGCGCCCATCGTCATCGCGCGCACCGAAAGCTCGGCGTTCGCGGCGCAGTGCGAGGAGAGCATCAGGATCGCCGCGTTGCCGCTCCGCGCGAGCAGCTCGGGGATCGCCGCGATCCCGTCGGTTCCGGGCATCTCGACGTCGAGCAGGATAATGTCGATCTGCGCGCGCTCGAGCGCCGCGAGCGCCGCCGCCACGCTCGCCGCCTGCGCGACGACCTCGAAGCGCTCGCCGTCGTCGATGATCCGCTGGACGATCATCCGCACGACCGCCGAATCGTCGACGATCATCACCCGATGGCGCGGATTCTCGCCGACGCGCGGAAGCGGCGCGCGCGTCGCCATGGCGATCAGGCGACGCCGACGATCTGGAGCTTGGTGTGGAGCGTCTCCCGATCGAATGGCTTCATCACATATTCGTCGGCGCCCGCGTCGATCGCGGCGCGGATGTGGGCGATTCCGTTCTCGGTCGTGCAGAACACGACCTTGGGTCGTTTCGACATCTTGGCCAGCGCGAGCGCGCGCAGGAACTCCATCCCGCTCATGATGGGCATGTTCCAGTCGAGCAGCACGACGTCGGGCGTCTCGCGCTCGACCTGGCTCAGCGCGTCGCGGCCGTCGACCGCCTCCTCGACGGAGAAATCGAGCGTTTCGAGCATGTGCCGGGCGACCTTACGAATCACCTTCGAATCGTCGACCACCAGACAGCTTTTCATCACATGCTCCCGCTACTTGCACGAGCTTAGGCCGCGAGCGGTAACCGGGACGTTAATGCGCTTAGGCGGCGCGCGCGATCGGCCCGGCGACCAGCGCGCCGGGGTCGACGACAAGCGTCGCGCGCCCCTCGATCTCGATCATGCCGAGCGACGCCGCCGCCCAGCCGGCCGCCACGCCACCGCGTAGCGGCTCGATATCGCCCTCGACCTCGACGACATCGTCTACCGCCTCGACGAGCAGCCCGTAGAGCTGGCCGTCGATCGGAATGATAACCGTCGATTGCTTGTCGCTCTCGCGCAGACCCTCCACACCAGTCGCAGCCGCGACGTCGATCATCGTGAGCACGCGGCTGCGCAGCGCAGCGAGCCCCGCGACATGGCGCGCGGCGAGCGGCACGCGAACCACCGCGACCCCCTCGACCACCGAGTCGACCGTCATCGCGGGAAGCGCGATGCGCTCGCCGCCGGCCTCGACCACCAGATAGAGCGCGCCCATCACGCCTTGCGCCCCGCGCCCGCGCAGAGCGCCGCGAGCACCCCGTCGCGATCGTAGCGATAGACACCCGCGCCATCCTGCCTGTCGCTGAGCCTGACCACGGGCGCGCCCTCCGTTGCCGCGTCCGCGTTTCCCCCGCGCGTGTCGAGCACGACATCGGGTGCGCGTTCGCCGCCCTCACCGCCGCTCACCACCTCATAGCCCGCGAGCTCGATCATCGGGCGCAACACCTCGCGCGTCCAGCGGTCGCCGTCGTCGCGCAGCAGGCAGATCGGGCGCTCGCCGCGCGCGGGGCGCTCGTCCGCGACCTCGGCGAAGAGAAAATGCGCGTCGATCAGCTCGACGGGCTTG
>JACMKH010000073.1 GCA_014380205.1 Sphingomonadaceae bacterium | reverse complement strand
GCTGAGCTACGGCGAGTTCGACGCGCGCGGCGCGCGCTGGTCGCCCGACGGGCGGCGCATCGCCTATGTCTCGAACGAGGGCGGCGACGGGGCGATCCGAATCCTCGAGCTGCCCGGCGCGCCGAGCCGGCCGCTGGCCATCACAAGCCGGCGCTATCTTCAGCCGATGGGCCGGCTCGATCTCGTCATCCGCGACGCGGATGGCGATCCGGTTCCCGCGCGCGTCTCGATCATGGCGAGCGACGGTCGCGCCTATGCGCCGGACGACGCCTGGATCCACGCCGATGACAGCTTCGACCGCGCCGATGCGCCCATAGAGCAGCGCTATTTCCACGCCGACGGGCAGGCGACGGCGATGCTTCCGCCCGGCCCCGCGACGATCACGATCTGGCGCGGGCTCGAGCACTCCGTCGAGACGCGCACCGTCGAGATCGCCGCCGATGCGACGGCGGAACTAACGGTCGCGCTCGCGCCGCGCGCGCCCGAGGGGCTCGACGACTGGCCGAGCGGCGACGTCCACGTCCATATGAATTACGGCGGCGCCTATCGGAACACGCCCGCGCGGATGGTCGCGCAGGCCGAGGCCGAGGACCTCGACATCGTCTTCAACACGATCGTCAATAAAGAGGTCCGGATTCCCGACATCGGGTATTTCAGCACTACGCCCGATCCCGTCTCGACCGACGACACGCTGCTCGTCCCCGCTCAGGAATTTCACACGAGCTTCTGGGGCCATCTCGGGCTGCTCGGGCTCAGCGACCATTATCTCGTCCCGGGCTACACCGCCTATCCGGGGACGGGGCTCGCGAGCCTGTGGCCCGACAACCCCGCCATCGCCGCCGACGCGCGCGGCCAGGGCGCGCTGGTCGGCTATGTCCACCCGTTCGATCCCGGCGCCGAGCCCAACAGCTACTCGACCCATGCGGTCCCGGTCGACGCCGCGCTCGGCAACATCGACTATTACGAGGTCGTCGGTTTCGCCGATCATTTCGCCTCGGCCGCGATCTGGCACCGCCTGCTCAACCTCGGCTTCCGCATCGCGGCGGCGGGCGGGACCGACGCGATGGCCAACTACGCCTCGCTGCGCGGCCCGGTCGGGATTAACCGGACCTATGTGCTGCCGGAGCGCGGGGGCGGGAGCTTGGTGGAGCGCCGCGACGCCTGGCTCGCGGGGCTGCGCGCGGGGCGGAGCATGGCGACCAACGGGCCGCTGCTGACGCTGTCGGTCGAAGGCGAGGGACCGGGCGGCGTGATCGCGCGGCCGGCGGGTGGCGGGAGGCTGCGCTGGCGCGCCGATATGACCTCGATTGCGGCGGTCGACCATGTCGAGATTGTCCATAATGGCGAGGTCGTCGCGACCGCGCCAATCGCGGCGGACGGACGATCGGCGCGCGGCGAGGGCGAGATCGAGGTGTCGGAGAGCGGCTGGATCCTGCTCCGCGCGTGGAGCGCCGAGGACCGGCCCGAGATACTCGACACATACCCCTACGCGACGACGAGCCCGGTCTATGTCAGCGTGGATGGCGCGCGCCCACGCTCGCCTGAGGACGCGGCCTATATGCTGGCGTGGCTTGAGCTGATCGAGCGCGCGGCGCGCGAGGGGGAGTATAACGACGAGAGCGAGCGCGCCGAGGTGCTCGGCAATATCGCGCGGGCGCGAGAGGTATATGAGGGGATGCGCTGATCAAATCCTCCCCGTTCCGGGGAGGATTTCAGTCGCGCAACGCGGCTTCCAGCCTCTCCCGCGACGGCCTCGCCTGCTCGCGCGACAACGGAATCGTCTCGCGCATCCGCTCGGCGAAGGCGCGCAGGCTGATTTCGTTCCGCCCCAGCGGCCCTTGCGAAAAGCTCGACGAGCCCATCCCCGCCTGCACGCGTTCGATCAGCCCCCTGTCCTCGGCGTTCACGTCGCGGTTGACGCGCTGGTTGAGCCCGCGCGCGAGGCGCATCGCGCGGCGGTCGTCGGGGAGCGCATAGGCGCCGTCGCGCAGGATGCAGCTGGTGGCCGTAAGCGGGATGAACTGCATAAAGTCGATCTGGTCGGGATAGACGTCGAACATCAGGCTCGGCCAGAGCCGCCAATAGGTCCACATCCGTTGCCGCTCGGGGGGGAGGTGATCGACCTCGGGGAGCAGGTCGCGATAGGCGCGCACCGAGGTCCCCTGGCCGCGCGCATCCTCGATCGACGCGAAGATCTTGTCGACGCCGCGATCGGTGCTGAGCCGGTAGGTGTCGCGGACGAGGCTGTCGAGGCCGGGGTGCGCGACGCGGATGTGGAGCGCGTCGACATAATTGTCGCTCGCGTTCTTCCAGTTGACCTCGCGCACGCGGCCGCGGATCGGCGTCAGCGGCGCCATCTCCTCGAAGCGGTAGAGCGCCATCTCGTCGGCGACGGGCGAGAGATAGTCGGCGAGTGGGGTGCCGCCCGGCTCGAAGCGGATGAAGACAAAGCCCGCGAAGACGGTGTGCTCGATCGGGCTCAGCCCGTGGTCTGCGCGGTCGAAATCCTCATACTCCTCGACGAAGGGCACGCCGAGCAGTCTCCCGTCGAGCCCGTAGCTCCACGCGTGATAGGGGCAGAGGATGCGCGCGCCGCAATTGCCGCCCTCGCCGTCGAGCAGCCGCGCGGCGCGGTGGCGGCAGACGTTGTGGAAGGCGCGGATCGCTCCGTCCTTGCCTCGCAGCACGACCGCGAGCTCGCCCATCATGGTGAAGCTGCGCCAGTCGCCGGGGTTGGGGATGTCGGCGAGATGGCAGACGAGATGCCAGGCGGGAAGGAAGATGCGCTGGCGCTCGATCGCTAGGAAATCCTCGTCCTGGTAGGTCCAGGCCGGGAGGCTCCAGCCCGCCTGGTCGCTCGCCAGTCTGATCTCGGGGGCGCGCTGCGATGTGGCGATCATGGTTGGTCTCCTGACGGCGCGCCGACGTCGACGCGCATGATGGTTCCGTTGGCGAAGGCCGCGGCCGCGGCGGCGAGATCGCTGGGGCCGATGTCGGCGAGCATCACCGCCAGCTCGTCATGGCTTCGCACTCCGCCGGTCTCCACATATTGGCGCGCGAGCCGCTCGGTGATCTCTTCGTTGCTCTGTGCCGCGCTGATATCGCGCCCGAGCAGATGCCGCCGCGCCGCCTCGGTCTCCTCGGCGCTCGGCGGATCGCTCGCCAGCCGCGCAAGCTCGACCCGCAGCAGCGCCTCCATCGCGTCGATCTTGCCCGGATCGACGCCCGTCGACAGCGTCACCCAGCCGCGTCGCCCATCGGTCCGATATTCGCTGCCGATATGATAGACGAGCCCGCGATCGGCGATGGCCACGCGCCCGAGCCGCCCCTCGTAATCGTGGGTGAGCACATAGAGCAGCATCCGCCAGACGAGCCCCTCGCGCGCGCCAGGCGGCGGCGCGGTAACGATATAACCGAGGGCGGCCTGCGCGAGCGGGATTTCGATGCGCTCGGAAACCAGCCGCTCGAAGCCGCCCTCTCCATCTGCGGGCTCACGTCCCGCCGCCGGATCGGCCGGCCCAAACGCCCGATCGAGCATCGCGAATGTCGCTTCAGGATCGACCGCGCCGCTGACCGTCACCACGACGGGAGCTGGCGCGGGGCCGAACGCCGCCCCGATGCGTGCGACGATCATCTGCTCGAGGCGCGTCTCGGGATCATAGCTGGCCTCGGGCGCGTCGGCCGCGCCGGTCGTAGCGACGGCGGCGCCCGTCGCGTCGATCACTGCTTCGGGATCTACGGCAAGCCCCGAGCGCGTGATCGCGCCGAAGCCGACGAGCGAACCCGCGACGCCCGTATCGTCGACCGGAGCGGAGAGAAGGATGCTCACTGTCACAGTGGGGGAGAGTGACGACGGCTGGACTATCGCGCGCAGGCCTCCCGATAGCGCGCGGAGCTCCG
>JACMKH010000072.1 GCA_014380205.1 Sphingomonadaceae bacterium | reverse complement strand
GCGGCCAGCGCGACCTCGGCGGCGAGCGGATGGCGCAGGAGCGCGGCGACGCCCTTCTGCTTGCGCAGCGCCTTGGGGACCTTGAGCCCCGCGACCCGCTTGGGCAGCCGTTCGCGCTTGCCCGCCTTCTTATTGTCCTTCGCCATCTCAGCCTCCCGATGTCAGGCGTGCAACATAGGTATTCGCCCGGCCGCCGCCAATCCACACGCCATCGCGATCGGGCCGAGCTCGGCGAGGCGTTCGATGAACTCCTTCTGGCGCTCGGGCGTCCAGCCGTCATGGCGGACGCGGCGCGTGCGCGGCGTGTCCTGGTCGAGCATTCCGCGCTACGCGCTGATCTATCGCATACTCGACGCGAAAAAGCCCGAGAGGCGGGCGAAAAGGATCGCGGACTTCGTCGATGCTGGAGCGGGCCGAGACGATCTATGGGTGAATGGCGGGGCGCCTGGGGGAGGGAAGGGAAGTGAGCGAGAAGCTGTCTGACAAGGACGCACGGAGCGACGTGAAGCCAATCCTGCTCTCCGGAGGCAACCCGCAGATCGCGAAGGGCTATGGCGACGCGCCCGTGCAGGCCTATATCGCGGCGATGCCGGGGTCGAAGCAGGCCGTTGGGCGCCGGATCGACGCGATTATCGAGCGCGCCGTCGCCGGCGTGCGCAAGGCGGTCAAATGGAACTCGCCGCTCTACGGCGCTCCGGACGGACCGGCGGATCACTGGTTCCTCAGCTACCATTGCTTCGATCGCTATGTGAAGATCGCCTTCCATCGCGGCGCGGCGCTTGACCCGCCGCCGCCGGTCGCGTCCAGGCAGAAGGACGTGCGCTACTACCATATCCATGAAGGCGAGGAGATCGACGAGGCGCGGTTCGCCGACTGGGTGAAGCAGGCGAGCCGGTTGCCGGGCGAGAAGATGTGAGGAGGCGGGGATGAGCGAGGTGAGGGCAGAGGCGGAGATCGACGCGAAGATCGCGGCGCTGGGCGACTGGCGGGGCGAGACGCTCGCCCGGGTGCGCGCGCTGATCCGCGAGGCCGATCCCGAGGTGGTCGAGGCGGTGAAATGGCGCAAGCCATCGAACCCCGCGGGGGTGCCGGTGTGGGAGCACGCGGGGATGATCTGCACGGGCGAGACCTACCGGGACAAGGTCAAGCTGACCTTCGCGCGCGGCGCGGCGCTCGAGGACCCCAAGGGGCTGTTCAACTCGAGCCTGACAGGCGGCACGCGGCGGGCGATCGATATCCGCGAGGGCGAGAAGATCGACGGGGAGGCGCTGAAGGCGCTCATTCGCGCCGCCGTGGCGCTCAATGTCGGCGCGAGCTGATGTTCCCCCGTTAGGATCATGCACCCTAGATTGTGATGGATTGTGATGGTGGCGGATTGATGTGATGTCTCAGGAAACGGCAGTTCGGCGCGACATTTTCCTGACCCTGATAGGCTTCGGAATCCTCTGGGTGTTGCTCGACCGCTCCGCCGCCGCCGCTGGAAGCCTGCGCGGAGAAATGGGGCTGCAGATCGGCGCGCTTGTGGTCGGCGCGGCCTGGGCGTTGGAGTGGGTCCTGTCCCGCCGCCGGCCGGCCGAGGCGTACCGCGCGATTGGCATGGCTTTGCCGGCCCGGCGCCCGCTGCTGGTCGCGATCGTGCTATGCGGGGCGCTCATACTATATTTTCCCGTGTTCGCCGCGGTGTCCGGTGCGCGCATCACGGTCATGGGTGGCGCGGCAATGCTCGCATTGGGCATGTTCGCGCAGGGCGGCGTGGCCGAGGAAGTCGTGTTTCGCGGTTTCCTCTTCCGTCGGCTGCGGGCAGGTCGTTCGTTTTGGCGTGCGGCATGGATCGCGGCCATTCCCTTTGTCGCCGTCCATGCCTTGCTGTTTCTGTCGCTCGACTTTCCCATCGCCCTGGCATCGTTGCTGCTCGCGCTTTCGCTGTCGTTCCCCTTGTCCTGGATCTTCGAGGTGAGCGGCAATTCGATCTGGCCCCCCGCGATCATCCATGCGACGCTGCAGGCGGCGCCGAAGCTGGTTGACGCCGGCGAAGATTTCACCCTGCTTGCAATGGGCTGGATCGTGCTGGGAGGCGTCGTTCCGTGGGCATTGTTCCTGTTGCGGCCAACCAAACCGAGTGAGGATGATGCGCCGCGAGCTCCCGGAGGTCACTCGACGCGCAAAGCGACGACCTGAAGCGGCGGAGCGGAACCGGCCGGCTCGCCATCGCTTTGTCGCGCATGGGAAAAAAGAAGCAGTGCGCGCGCGTCTCCCCACCCGAGCGGTTCGACATCGCGACGGTGAAGGCGCTCAAGCCTTGGCTCGGGCATCCGCTCGCACGCGCGGCCGGCGCGGTCGGCGATCTCGGCGACCAGCCGCCGTTGCTGGCGCTGAGCGGGGCGACGCTGGCGGCCGGGCTGGTCCGGCGCGATCGGCGGCTCGCCCGCGCCGGGGCGCGGATGATCGC
>JACMKH010000071.1 GCA_014380205.1 Sphingomonadaceae bacterium | reverse complement strand
GCGACGCGGACCTCGGCGGGCGCCTCGGCGACATGCACCGCGCCGCCGCCGAGGATCGCTCCCCCGCAGGCGCAGGCGCACAACTGAGCAAGAGCCATTCTGACAGACATCGCGCTTCACTCTTCCTGTTGCGGCGGGATTTCCGGTCGATCCGGCCCCGGTATCGGCACAAGGCGGCAAGAAAGGGTGAAGCGCAATATCGTTAACCATCATTTGCCCGCGATCGCAGGCGGTTGGGGGCGCTCGCGGCTAACGATCATGGTTAATGTCCCGTTTATGGGCAGTCGCTCGGTCGGGTGTTGACGAACAGCCTCAACGCGATTGGCGAACGGGCGTGGTTAACCGGGGACACGCCGGTCAGCCATCGCGAGTCGCGTCGAATCGGCACGGCCGCGCTTCGCGCGCAACAGCGCGGCGGCAAAAACAATCCCATGCGAATCCACGGCTTGTCGGCGGCGGGCGCGCTGTCTATAGGCGCGCGCCGGGAGCAGGGCCGAAAGCCGCCGGCAAGCATCGGCGGATCGGCGTGTCCGGGTCTCCCGATGGGAGCGGAGGGCGAGAATGGCGACGGCGTTGCGTAGCGGCTATGGCGCGGAGGCGCTTCCCTTCATCAACGGCCGGCGTCCGCTGCCCCGCGCGCCCAGCGTCGACATCCTCCCGCTCGACGCGGCGCTGCCATTCATGTGCGAGGCGCACAAATGCTATTTCCGGGCCAAGCTGATCGGCTGGAAGCGCGCGATCGAGCGCGAGACGAAGGGGACGCGCGACCAGCTCCAGTCGGGGCCGCTGCGCGAGGCCGATGCCAACGACCGCGCCTCGAGCGAGACCGACTGGTCGATCGAGCTGCGCACGCGCGACCGCCAGCGCAAGCTGATCATGAAGATCGATTCGGCGCTGCGGCGGATCGATCGCGGCGAATACGGCTTCTGCGAGGTCACCGGCGAGCCGATCGCGCTCGCCCGGCTCGACGCGCGACCGGTCGCGACGATGACCGTCGAGGCGCAGGAGCGCCACGAGCGGCGCGAGAAGACGTTTCGGGAATAGGTTCGAACTGGCCGGGTGGGAACTGACCTCCGCTGATCTATCCCACCCCGATTAACGCTTTGGCTAACAATTTGTGTTCAAAGCGGCGGCGCGGGGCGACGGTGCTCCGCCAGCGCCGGAAGATGCCCGTGGAACAGCCGCGTTCGATCGAAGCCGATGACAGCCCGCGCGACGGCTCGCGCGACAGCATGTTTCTGATGGCGAGCCTTCGCTACGGCGAGGGCAAGCGGGCCCCGATGCGCGTGCGCAATCTCTCGGCGGGTGGGCTGATGGCCGACTGCAAGGCGCGCGTCAGGATCGACGACGAGGTGGAGATCGAGCTACGCGGGATCGATGAGCTCACCGGTCGCGTGGTCTGGGCGCACGGCGGTCAGGTCGGCGTCGCTTTCGACGAGCCGATCGACCCGCGCGACGCGCGCAAGCCGGTGAGGGCCGGCCGTTGACGGTTTCGCGCTAAGCGATTCCGCGCATCTCCTCCTTGACCTTGAGCTTCCGTTTCTTGAGCGTCGCGAGCACCAGCTGATCGGGGGCGGGGCGACCCATCTCCTCCTCGATCCGCGCTTCGAGGCCGGCGTGCTTGGCGGCCAGCGCGGAAACATGCGAGCTCGTCGGTTCGGTCATCGCTCTCTCCAGGGAAATGGTGGACAACGCCGCCGAATAGATCATGCCGCGTTAAATTTGTCTCGCCAAAAATGCCCGCGATGCGACGAGGCGTGCTCTTGCAACTCCGGCGCGTTGGCGGGATATTCGAGCGCGATGGAGGACGCGATTCTGAAGGTCCGGCTGGCCGCGGTGCGTAGCGAGCATCGCGACCTCGACATGGCGATCGCCGCGCTCGACGGGGCGGCGAGCGCCGACCAGCTCCAGCTCGCGCGGCTCAAGAAGCGCAAGCTTCGCCTCAGGGACGAGATTGCGCGGATCGAGGACCGGTTGCTGCCGGATATCATCGCCTGAAACGAAAGGGCCGGCCCGGTTGCCCGGGCCGGCCCACATTCCGCGAAGGGTCGCGGCCGGCTTATGCCGCCTTGCGGTCCTCGTCGTTGTGCGCGTCGATCGTGACGGGCTGGCTCTTGCCGCCGATGTCGATCCTGCGCGGCTTTTTCTCCTCGGGGACCTCGCGGGTCAGGTCGATGTTGAGCAGCCCGTTCTCATAGCCCGCGCCGGTCACCTTGATCGTGTCGGCGAGCTCGAAGCGGCGCTCGAAGGCGCGCTTGCCGATGCCGCGATGGAGGAACTGGCCAGGCTCGGCGTCCTCGGTCTCGGCCGTGCGGCCGCTGACGATGAGGACGTTCTCGTGGACGGTGACGTCCAGCTCGTCCCGCGAGAAGCCGGCCACCGCCATCGCGATGCGATAGGCGTCGTCGCCGAGCTTTTCGATATTATAGGGGGGGTAGGCCTCGGTCTCGCCGCGCGTGGCGGCGTCGATCAGCCGGTTCAGATTCTCGAACCCGATCGACGAGCGAAGCAGCGGCGTGAAGTCATAGGTGCGCATGTCGCTAAATCCTTTCAAAGCGATTTGACGTGGATGGCCCGCGGAAAAACCCGCGCGGCCCGCCGGAACCGCCCCATAAGGCGACGATGCCGACAGACGAGAAATGGGAATTCGTCTCGCGATTTCAAGCGGCGAACTCGAAAAAGCGCGCCGCGCTTAACCAGCTTCGTCGAGCATCTTTTCATCTTTCGCGCCGGTACCCGTCCGTGCGACAAGCGTGGGATGAACGGGGGCGCAAACCGGCTGGCGCGGCGGCTGATCGACGATCTCTACGTCGAGGCGATGGTGCTCGCCGACGAGGCGCGCGCCTATTTCGACGACCACGGCAACGTCGAGCGCGACGCGCTGGCGCCCGCGCGGCGCGTCGATTACGCGGTCGAATCGCTCAAGGCGACGACGCGGATCATGCACGTCATCGCCTGGCTGCTCGCGCGCCGCGCGGTTGAGGCGGGCGAGATTGGCGAGGCCGAGGCCGATCGCGGCCGGATGGCGCCGGACCTGCGCGTCCACTTCGCGTGC